>NZ_KV789227.1:0-542 GCF_001807495.1 Corynebacterium sp. HMSC08C04
CCCATTACGTTGTTAGCAGTTCCACCCCAGGGCGCCGAAGATTCATAGCCTGTCCACCCGAGTGGGAGGGGCTATGTTTATGTCCGTTCCCGCCGTCCGAAAGGACAGTGGAACTAGTCGCTGGCTTCGGTATGGCTTATTCCTGTCCCTGTTAAGAAAATGATCCGGGGGGTGATGCCACCGGAGACAGTGACATACTCAAACTGCTAATAGGAACCTGACCCGGCCCAGGCGGCACGAGGTCTCACAGTAATGTGGATGCCAGCGCCAGTATGTCCGACCACCCCAGCGATGAAGCGTAAATAATCCAACTCCCTACTCATCGCTAGGAGGCACAGACTCATGGCCTATGACTTCGTCATTGGAATGGACGTCGGCAAATACTTCCACCACGCCTGCGTCCTCGATCCCCAGGGCAGACAAGTCCTATCCAAACGCATCAACCAGCACGAAGGCTCGCTACGCAAGCTCTTCGGCAAATTCCTGGCCAATGACGCCAAAGTCCTTGTCGTCGTCGATCAGCCCAACAACATCGGCAGGCT
>NZ_KV789228.1:0-36798 GCF_001807495.1 Corynebacterium sp. HMSC08C04
CAGACATCATCACGACAACGACAACCAGAAGCCTTTTATCCAGCTCCTCGCTCTCGAAGCGACTCGGAATAACTTACTCACTTCTTTGATTAGTGTCAAATCCGTGAAGAAAAATTCATCCTCGTCTCAACTTGTTAACCTTGCGGCCACCTTGTTGCGACTTGGAATAATTTAGCGCGCACTAGTGTTAGTACACAAATCGCCAGGTAAATCCACCATTTCGGAGACAAACCTGGCGTATCAAGCAACGCCCAGAGGGGGCGACGTCGTCAAGCAGTTAGTGATAGCAGGCCAACAATCCATCTGGGCCGTCGATAACTTTGATGGGCGTATTGAAGATTGGGGTCAGCACCTCGTCGCGCATGACCTCCTTCGGATTACCGAAGGCCACCACTTCCCCATTCTTCACCGCACAGATGTGATCGGCGTAGCGAGCAGCGAAGTTGATGTCATGCAAGACGATGATGATCGTGCGCCCGAAGTTCTGCGCGGCCTCCTTGAGGTGCTTCATCATTTCCACGGAGTGCGCGATATCAAGGTTGTTGAGCGGCTCGTCCAGCAAAACGTAATCAGTCTCCTGACACAGGACCATCGCCACATACGCGCGCTGACGCTGGCCGCCCGAGAGCTGGTCCAGGTAGCGGTCCTCCAAATCGCTGAGGTGAAGGAAGTCAATGTACTTGGAGATGATCTCCTCGTCCTCAGCCGTCAGGCGGCCATGCGAGTACGGGAAGCGGCCAAACCCCACGAGCTGACGCACCGTCAGCTTCGTGATGAAGTGGTTCTCCTGCCGCAGGATGGACAAAACCTTGGCCAAGTCCTGGGACTTGGTAGAGGCGATGTCCAATCCAGCGACCTCAATGGTGCCTTCGTCGATATCGAGCAAACGCCCCACCATCGTCAGCAGCGTGGACTTGCCGGCACCGTTGGGCCCCACAAGCGCGGTGATACCGCCGGCCGGAATGTCGAGGGACACTGGGCCAATGTTCGTCTCGTGGGAATAGGTCTTCGCAACGTTATTGAGTGTGATCACAGTCTGCCCTTTCGCAAAATGACGATGAGGAATACCGAGCCGCCGACAAGTTCAATGATGATGGATACAACGCCCTGCGCGTAGAAGACGTGCTGCATGAGGAAGTACGCACCCGTGAGCACAGCAAAGGCGGTGGCGATGGCCATGGGGAACAAGTATCGGTGGTCGTAGGTTTCCGCGAACTGGTAGGCCAAGGTTGCCACCAAGAATCCGAGGAAGGTCATGGGACCTACGAGCGAGGTGGTGGTGGCCATGAGAACTGATACCAGGATCAGAGTAAAAATCGCGTTGAACTTGTGATTTACGCCGAGGTTGGTGGCAGCCTCGCGACCAAGCGAGAGCACGTTGAGGCGGCGGGAATTAAAGAAGAGCAACGCCGTCGCCGCAATCACCAGCGGAATTGCGATGGGATAATACTCAGTCTCAGCATTGTTGACCGAGCCAAACAGTCGTGCCGTCAGCACGTCGAATTCGCTGGGTGTCAGCATGCGCTGCATCAGAGTGGACAGCGATCCAAGTCCGCCACCAATGACCACGCCGACCAATAGCATCGCATGCATGTTGTTGCTGCGGTTTGTCAGCAGCCACGAGTACAGGATGAGCGAGAGCACAATCATCACTGCCATCTGGAACAGGAAGGTGCCCATGTTGCGGGCTTCCGTGAGACCCGTGGCGCCTAGGAAGAAGATGGTCGCAGTATTAATCGCCGCGTAGAGCGATTCAAAGCCCATGATGGACGGGGTCAGGATGCGGTTGTTGGTGACCGTATGAAAGGCCACGGTCGCAACGGCTTGACACACAGCCACGATAGCCATGGCGGTCACGGCGTCGGCACGGCGTTGCGCGATGAGCCACCACTTACGCGTTCCGAAGTCCATGGGGTTGTCATACGCCAGCAGGCCAAACGCGAAGAGTGCGCCCGCCACGATGAGCGCCACCAAGATGAGCCAGTACTTGCGCGCTGCTTTGGCCGACTGGAAGGAGCCCACATAGCGCTGCTTGGCGACGTCGCCTGTGCGCTGCTCTGTCTTAACGCTCACGGGTGGACCTCACAATCAGGAATACGAAGACAGCCGCGCCGACCACGCCCAGGATGACGGATACGGGCAGCTCAAACGGCGAAATGACGGTTCGGCCGAGGAGGTCACACAAGGTGACCGTGGCAATACCGAGCAGGCATACCCAAGGAAGGTTTGAGCGCAGGTCATCGCCGCGGAACATGCTCACCACGTTGGGAACGATAAGCCCCAAAAAAGGCAGGGAGCCCACGACCACGGTGACCACGCCAGTGGCCACAGCGATGAGCCCGGTGCCGATGAGGATCATTCGGTTGTAATTCAGGCCCACGTTGGTGGCGATTTCTTCGCCCAAGCCTGCGACCGTGAGTTTGTCCGCGTAGAAGAACACCGCGAGCAGCACCAGCAAAACGATCCACAGCACCTCGTACTGGCCCTCGTACACAGAAGTGAACGAGCCCATGAACCAGATACCCAGCTGCTGCAGTTTGTCGGTGGTCAGTGCTACGAAAGAGGACACCGCGCTGACGACGGCGCCCAGCATGATGCCGATGATCGGCACGATGAGCGAGGAGCGCAACGTGACTCGGCGCAAGAAAGCGAAAAAGACCATCGTGCCGATGAAAGAGAACACAACAGAAATGACCATGCGGCCAAGCACCGACGCGTGCGGGAGCACGATCATCGAAAAGAGAAGGCCGAGGCCTGCCCATTCCGTGGTACCCGTGGTCGTGGGTTCAACGAAGCGGTTCTGGGTGAGCAGCTGCATCACCAATCCACTCATCGCCATCGCCGCGCCCGCGAGCACCAGGGCGATGGTGCGCGGAATGCGCGTGGTCATAAACATGTTGCGGCCGTCGTCGTGATCAAGGATCGAATACTCCCCCACCATGAGCGAAAGGAGGAGCAACGCCGCTACAGCCACGACGCCGAGCAACAGCTTCCAAGTGAAAAGCTTGCCGCGGGAACGGCGCGCGGGTGGTGCTTCTTGAACCGCGGTTTTCTCTGCTGAAGTCAAAATTTATCTCTTTCACACCAAAAACCGGAAAGCCTTTCGGCGTTCCGGTTTCGGTTCTATTTGTGCAGGTTAGGACTGCTTCTCAAAGGCGTCAGCCAGAGCATTGAGAATCTCAGTGTAGGTAATGATGCTCTCGTTGACGTAGGTATCAGCCGGGGCAACGTAGACGTTGCCCTCCTTGACTGCGGTCACGTTCTTCAGCGCAGCATTCTCGTTAACGAGTTTGTCGCCTGGAACGTGTTCTTCGCCTTCCTTGCTGACGGCTGCGTCGCGGTCCATGACGAGGATCCAGTCCGGGTTGGACTCAGCGATTGCCTCGACGGAGATGTCATCGCCCTCGTGGTCATCGGTTCCTTCCGGAACCTCAAGAGCCGGGGTCATACCGATGAGGTCGAAAACCGGGCCGTAGGTGCGGCCGATCTTCGGCGCGATGTAGCCGATCTCGCCACCGGAGGTGTTCACTGCCATGACCTTCTTGGAAGGATCATAAGCTTCCTTGGCGCGCTTTGCGGCTGCGTCGAAGTCCTCGATGAGCTTGGCTGCATCCTCTTCGTGTCCGAAGGTCTGGCCCAGTGCCTCGGTGTGGCGCTTGAGCTCTTCGAAGAAGTCCTTGTCATCACGCGGCTCAAAGTCGAGCACTGGGACATCTTCCACCAGCTTTTCGATGTCTTCCTGGTGCTGCTCGAAGCGCTGGCCGTTCCAGACCACATCCGGTTCCGCAGCGACGAGAGATTCCAGATCCGGCTCGCGGTGGGAACCGAGGTCAGCTGCGACGGTGTCCTTGTTGTAGACATCGCGCACGGTGGAAGGAACCAACTTCAGCGGTGCGGCGGCAATCTTGACATCCCAGTCAGCAAGAATCTCGAAAGCGCGGTTGTCCGTAACGGCCGGGGCAGAAACCGGGGCAGCAATCTTCTTCTCACCGAAGTTGTCCTCGAGAGTGATCTCCGTGGTCTCGGAGGAGGACGCTGCGGAGGTGTCAGAAGAACCGGAGGTGGACTCTTCAGCAGAAGAGCAAGCGGTCAGAGCCATCGACAGGGCTGCGACGGACGCGACGAGAGAACGACGAATCTTGGCGGTCATGATGTCCTTTTCGAAAAGTTTTCAAATACTCGCCTAACCTAACTGAAGTAAGCCTTACCTTTCAAGCAGCTTTTGTTAGGCAAGCCTACAAATGCAATAAAATATAGGTTGAACTGCGCAAAGAGTCGGTTACCCCCACCTCCTTGCACAGTGCAAGAAAACCTACTCGGCGCCTACTCGGAGCCTAGTCCGCGGCCGATTCTGCCAAGAGATCCGCCACCGAAACAGCGCCCTGTTCGGCAAACTCCGCGTTCGCTGCCGCGCGCATTTTCGTGTCCGCCAAGTAGTCAATCGCTACTTGAGCCAAGCCTGCTGCGGAGTCCACTGCGGCGTCGACAGCTGCATCCGTTGCGGCCCAGCGAGCGAAGTCCTCGGTATGCAGGGCAACGTCGGACGGAGAGACCTTGACCATCGGGTGAATGCCCGGCACAAGGTGCGAGACGTTACCGAAGTCCGTGGACGCGGCAAGGGTCTCCGGCACGGTTCCCGCGGGAAGTGCCGTCCTTCCGCGCAGCGTTTGCGTGCGCGTCCACCGCTCCACCAGCGCCTCGTTGTTGCGCACCGGCAGCGTCATCGGGTGCTCGTCCCATTCGACATCGACCTGGACGCCGGCCATTAGCGCAGCCCCCTCAACGATTTCGTTAACGCGTTGGGACAAATCCATGAGGGTCTGGTTGCCCAAGGAACGCACATAGATGTGCATCGAGGCTTCACGCGGAATCACCGAAGGTCGCGTTCCCCCGCCCATGATGGCGTGGACGCGATCGCTCGGAGGCATCTGCTGACGCATCAGGCCAATGCCCTGGTAGGCCAAGGATGCGGCGTCGAGGGCGTTGCGTCCCATGAATGGTTGCGAACTCGCGTGCGCCGCCACGCCGCGAAAGTACACGTTGACGCTGCGGCGCCCGACCCACGCGTGCGAGCCAATGTCATAGCCAAAGCCGTGGATCATCATCGCCGCATCCACGGAGTCAAGGCTGCCGCCACGGATCATGTACTCCTTGCCCGAATGCCCCTCCTCAGCCGGGGTGCCCTGCAGCAGCAGACGCCCCTCGACGCCGCCGTTCTTACGCAGCGCCTCGACCGCGGACAGGAATCCGCCCACGCCCGCGGCAGCGATGACGTTGTGACCACAGCCGTGCCCGATACCGGGCAGCGCGTCATACTCGGCCATGATTGCCACGGTGGGATGAGATGACGCATCGAAATTCGGGCTCCTCCACTCCGCCTCGAAAGCGGTTTCCACCCCGTAAACACCGCGTCGGACGGGGAAACCGCGTTGCTCCACGACGTCGGCAAGCAGGCCCATCGAGCGGTGCTCCTCGAAGGCCGTCTCTGGGTGAGCATGCAAATCCTGCACGATGTGGGCGGCAAGCTCGCGGTTGGCGTCAGCGCTTTCTGACGCCGCCTTCCACAGCACGTCCTGCCCCGCATAAGCCTCCGCCAGGGATGCTTGCGCCCCCGCGTTGGCTGCTTGGGCGGCCGCCACGCGCTGCGCAATGAGCTGCTCCGTGGCCTCCAGATACGCCGTTGATGGATTGTTTCTTGCGTGATTGTCGCTATCGCACACGTTATCCCTCGATGAAAATGTTGTTGCCCGGACCCAGCGGCAGGTCTGCGTAGAACCAGATGGCCAGCAGGATTGCCCACGCGGTGAAGAACGGAACCACGTATGGCATCAGGCGCGCCATCAGGGTGCCCAGGCCTGCCTTCGGCTCGTAGCGCTGCAAGAATCCCAGCATCACAATCATATACGGGTTCAGCGGAGTGATGATCTGAGTTGCAGAGTCGCCCACACGGAAGGCGCCCTGAATAAAGGCCGGCTCGTAGCCCAGCAGTGCGAACATCGGAACGAACACTGCCGCCATCAGGGTCCACATCGAAGAACCGGAGATGATGAGCAGGTTCAGGCATGAGGCCAAGACGATGAACGCGAGGACCGCGCCAAAGCCGGTGAGACCGATGGATTCCAGGAATGCCGCGCCCTTGACCGCAGTAAAAGTACCGATGCCGGTCCACGCAAACAGCGCCACGAACTGGCCCAAGATGAAGGCCAAGATGAGAAAGCTCAACATGTCTTTCAGCGAGCCAATCATCATGTCGACGACATCCTTGATGCCGTTGACGGTGCCCACGACCTTGCCGTAGACCACACCGAGCACAAGGAAGTACAGGAAGACGATGGAGCTCATCAGCGGAGACTTCGGCAGGAAGCCTCCGGTCTCGTTACGCCACGGGGAATCTGGCAGAAGAATGGCGAACAACAGTGCCGCGGTAACGATGACGGTGGCAACTGCAGACCACACCAGGCCTTTGCTTTCAGTCAGGGAAAGCTCTGCGGAGAGCTCCTCGCCGTTCTCGTCGCGGTCGCCGCGGTGTGCGGCCTCTTCCGGATCGATGTCCTCTTCGGTAGGCACTTCCTGTTTCCACATGCGCGGCTCGATGACGCGGTCAGTGATGTAACCAGCCAAGACACCGAGAACGATGGAAGATGCCACGTTGAAGAAGTAGTTGGACATTGCGTTCACGTCAGAGGACTCCATGCCCGGGAGGGTTTCCATAACCGCGGTGGTAATACCTGCGAACAGCGCATCCAGGGAGGTCGGGACCAGCGCGGTGGAGTAGCCAGCGCCAACGGCAGCGAAGCCACCGATGAGGCCTGCGACAGGGTGACGGCCGGCTGCCTTGAACACCATCGCCGCCAGTGGCGGAACGATAACGAAGGCAGCGTCAGCCATGACCGATGCGGTCACGCCAATGACGCCGACCGCGTAAGGCAAAAGCCATGGCTTCGCAGAGCCGAAGAACTTGCGAATGAGGGCGGAGAGCATTCCGGAGCGCTCGGCCACGCCGACTGCCAACATGATGGGCAGCACCGTAACCAGCGGCGGGAAGTTGATGTAATTCTCGCCCATCGTGGTGGTAAACCACGACATGCCCTCGCCGGTGAACAAGCCCTTGACGGGCTGGATTTCATCAGATCCAGGCACCTGCACCTTGATGTCCATCCACGCCATGATGGAAGAAGCAACGCCGGTGATGAGGAACAGGATCAGGAAGATGGTAAACGGCTCTGGCAGCTTGTTGCCTACGTATTCAACGCCGTTGAGAAACTTATCGAGCCAACCGTTACTGGCTGGTTGAGTCTTCGCGTCCTTTGCAGGACTTGCACTCCCCTGCGGCTCACTCGTGGTCTCTTTTGTGATGGCCATGGTGGTTCTCCTCGTGTTTTAAGGGGATTGGTCTTTTATTTGTGGTCATCTTGCCCATTTACTGAGGGGTTATCCCCGCGACACTTTCTAGACAATGTAGCTTACATTACATATAACAGTGATGTGCATCTCAACTTTTTATTTATCGGTTAGTATATAGAAATCTTGGAACGTAGGACACTCAACGACAAAACCAGAAAGGCGGCTTCCTCAGAATGGGTTTATTCAACGACACTCTTGAACTCTTGCAGGGATTAATTCGCAATCGTTGCATCAACGACGGCACACCCGGAAGTGGCCACGAGTACCGCAACGCGAACCTGTTGGAGGAGTTCTTCGAGGGCTCGGGAGCCCAGGTGGAGCGCTTCGAGCCAGAACCCGGCCGCGTATCGATCGCGTTTACAGTGCCCGGCAGCAACCCCACAGCGGAACCACTGACGATGCTCGGTCACATTGACGTAGTCCCCGTTGACGTGGACAAATGGACTCACGATCCCTTCGATGCCGAGGTGGTAGACGGTGTTCTGTACGGCCGCGGGGTATTCGACATGCTCTTCATCACGGCGTCGCAAGCCGCAGCCACGCGCGAAACAGCCCGGCGCGCGCAGGCAGGCAACCCGCCAAGGGGAACAGTGACCTTCGTGGGGCTCGCCGACGAAGAATCCGGCGGAAGGTTGGGCGCGCGCTGGATTTCTGAGAACCGACCCGACGCATTCTCTTGGAAGAACTGCCTCTCCGAGACCGGCGGCTCGCATCTGCCGGTGCGTGATGGCAGCGATGCTCTGGTTATCAACGTCGGCGAGAAGGGCATCTTCCAGCGTCGCCTCCATGCCACAGGGGATACGGGGCACGGCTCCCTTCCCTATGGAAAGTCTTCATCCATCCTCACACTGGCGGAGGCCGCCCGGCGCGTGGGCGCGTTGGCAATGCCGCCCGCCTATGACCACGTGTGGTCCTGGTTCGTGGAGGCGTTCCACTTCGATCCAGATACCACCGCCGCGCTTGTCGACGGATCCGCAGGGGACGCTACTTACGAGACTTTCGGTAAGCTAGCGGCGTTCGCACACTCTTTTAGTCACACCAACATCGCTTTCACGGGGATTCATGGCGGTAGCGCCATCAACGTCATTCCCTCGAAGGCTTATCTCAACCTCGACATCCGGGCGCATCCGACGGATACCGCGGATTCTGTCGACGCCGCCCTCATTGCGGCGCTGGGGGACATGGCGGATGCGATAAGGATCGAGCATCTCAACAATGAGGCCCCCTCGGCATCGCCTGCAGAAGGTCCGCTCTGGGATGCGATGGCTGCGACATTTGGCGAGTTCTTCCCAGAGGCATCAGTTGTGCCCGTCTACGCCTCGGGCGGCTCAGATCTGCGATTCGCCCGCCGCATGGGTGGTGTGGGCTATGGTTTCGCCCTGCATGCTCGCCCACGGGACTTAGCTAGCGCCAACAACGAGCTACATTCACATGACGAATGCCTCCACCTGGAAGACCTAGAACTCACAGTGAAGGCATACGATGCGCTGGTTCAGCGCTTTTGTGGTTAAGAAATGGTGCTCCAGCACCGCGCCGATTAATCCTCGACGACAGAAACCTTGACGTCGATGTTGCCGCGGGTGGCGTTGCTATAAGGGCAGACCTCATGCGCCTTGTCGGCGAGGGCCACCATCTGCAGCGCGGAGTGGAAGCAGGCTGCGTAGCCGGCAGCAAAGAGGAGCTCTGGGTTCGCGGCGCCGCCTTGGCCACCCATCTCCTTAGGAATGGCTAGGTCCATGTCAACCAGGCCATCAGCGGAACGTACGTGGCCGTCACGACCAGCGCCAGTTGCCAGTGCTTCTGCGGTGTAGATTGCGTTCATGTTGTAGCTCCTAATGGGTAAAGGTTTAGCGCACTTGAATGGGTGCAGTTGATTTGATGCAAATGAATTAATGTTCGTGGACGAGCTTGGTAGCCTTCTGCGCGAGTGAGCGCAGCGTATCCATTTCTTCGCGCGAAAGCCCGAGACTATCGATGAGGCAGGATTGCACCCAACCGGCTTCAGCGCGTAGTTCCTGGCCTTGGTCGCTGAGATGAATTAGCACGACGCGCGAGTCTTCTTCGGAACGTTCGCGGGTGATGTAGCCGATTTTCTCAAGGCGCCGCAGCAAGGGCGAGAGCGTTCCACTATCGAGGTGCAGCTTCTCCCCTAGATCGCGGACTGTAATGCCGTCACACTCCCAAAGCGCGAGCATGACAACATACTGCGGATAGGTCAGGTCCAGCTCTTTCAACGTACGCAATCTAAATCGGGCAAACCATCACCAAAGTTTTCAGACAGGTTGTCGATTCAGAAAATCTCGATAGCCAATCAAAATAGCCGAGAAGTTCCGATGTCACTTTGCCCTCTAAATGCAATCGTCGAGCAGTAAGATTTTTATTCGCAGTCTTCGCTATTCGCTCATGCGCCGGTAGTGAAACCGTCAATCTCTTTAAAACTAAACCGCTCCCTTCAGAAGGACAGCAGCATGAAACGCCTGCTACCAATTATTCTCGCCGTTCCTCTCGCACTAACTGCATGCGGCAGCGCGGAGGAATCCGCAGACTCCACCACCCCCTCTAGCACCCAAATCACCAGCACTACTTCAGCAACTAGTACCACTGCTACGTCAAGCACATCGGCAACCAGCAGCGCTTCTTTGACTAGTCAAACACCATCACCAACCTTGCCCGTCGATGCAGAAGATGATGACGATCTTCACGTAGTGCCGCCGCAGAACATCGGCCAAGAAAAAGACCCAGTAATCGGTTACACCGAAGCACCTGGAGAAACATCCCCAACACCGATGAACAAAACCATTTCAACCTGTGGCGATCCTTTGCTCCATGAGCGCGGAACAACATTCTTCACAGACGGAACCTCTGGTTGGACGCAGCAATGTTCCAATGAGATGGACGTTCCTGTGGAACCTGCCCAGGCCCCTGCGCCAGCACCTGAATATTCGGGCGGCGACAGTCGAACCTGCGCTGAGATTGGCCACAAAGTTTACCCCGGCGATCCGGAATACAGTCCCGACCGCGATAGCAACGGTGATGGCGTAGGATGCGAGTCCCAGCCGGGCTAGACGTACCTATGATCCGGTTTAAGTAGCAATTACAGAACGAAGAAAGCCCCAGCTAAACATCGTTTAGCTGGGGCAAGTGGTGGAGCCGCCGGGAATTGAACCCGGGTCCTTCGTCACCTCGCCAGGGCTTCTCCGTGCGCAGTTTGCACAGGATCTCTACTCGGCCCTCCGGCACGGGCAAACACGTTCCGGATGATGGGCCCAGTTGCTCTAGAAGTCCCCTTCCGGCCGAACAACAAACCAGAAAGGCAAGTTCCTTAGTCGATGCCAGGAACCAGGTCAGGAACTAAACCTGGGCTGACAGACACGCGTCGCTGAAATTAGGCAGCGAGGGCGTAGTCACGCTGAGAGTTCTTCTCTGCGTTTATTGGTTGCTGCGACGCTTACGGTGGTCTCCAGCCTGCACCGGCACGCTTCCCCTGGCTCAATGTACGAAGTCGAAACCAAGTCGACCCCATTAACCTACAGAGCGGGTATGTGCAATTCTCTGCGGTTTGCTCTACGCTACTCCAACACCGGCTTAGGGCTCAAGTCCCCGGCATAAACCCTATGTGGTTCATCGCTGCCCTACTGCGCATCCAGCCAATCTTTAAGCACTGTAGCGTGGTTTACCTCGCGGTCCTTGGCGGCGAAGATAAGCGTTACTGCACCCTTGTCTGCGAGGCGGCGCAGGTTTTCCATATCTTCGGCGTCGTTCGCGTCAAGCTCAGACTTATAGCGCTTGGAGAACTCATCGAATGAATCCGCGTCGTGGTTCCACCACTTGCGCAGCTCAGGGCTGGGAGCTACGTCTTTGAGCCAATAGTCCGGCGCCAAGTCATCCTTGCTTATCCCGCGCGGCCAGAGCCTGTCCACGAGCACCGACTTGCCGGTTACTTTTGTCTCGCCCTTGACGACGTCGTGTGCCTTTGCCGTATGAATCATGGCACCCAGGCTACGTCGTGGCGGCGCTTAGGCGTTGATTCCCTTGATGCGGCGCCCCAGTTCGCGGGTGATTTCGCGGTCTTGATCGCGGCGCTTGATGGCCTCCCGCTTGTCGTAGTCCTGCTTACCCTGGGCAAGGCCCAACTCGCACTTGGCACGGCCATCTTTCAGATAGACCTTGAGCGGCACCAGAGTCTTGTTGCCATCGCGCACCTGCCCCATGAGCTTGTCAATCTCACGGCGGTGCAGCAGCAGCTTGCGGGTGCGCTTTGGCGAGTGGTTTGTCCAGGTCCCCTGCGAGTACTCAGGGATGTGGAGGTTGCGGATATAAACCTCGCCGTCGTCGATGGTTGCGAACGCATCGACGAGCGAGATTTTGCCCTCACGCATTGACTTGATTTCGGTTCCCACCAGGACCATGCCGCATTCGAGGGTATCGAGAATCTTGTAATCGTGACGGGCACGGCGATTGGTGGCTAGGGTCGTGTTGTTATCGACCGCTGCTTTCTTCTTTGCCTTCTTCGCCATAATTTCTACAACTATACGCGGTGCTTACTTGCGCACATAAGCGCGCAGGGTAATCTGCGCCGTCAGTGCAGCAAAGATCAGTGCGAATACGCCCACGATAGGCAGAGCAACCAAAATGTCCGAGCTCTTAATCGGTGCCAGAAGCTGCGATTCGTAGAGATTCTTCAGCGAGGGGTCAACCACCGCGGACTTACCCACGGAGATGCCCACACCAGCGAGCACGACGCCGATCAGCGTTCCGAGGAGTGCTTCCAGCACGAACGGAGCCTGGGTCATCCAGCGGGATGCACCCACCATACGCATAATCGAGGTCTCACGGGAGCGGTTGAAAGCAGCAATCTGAACCATGTTCGCGATCAGGAAGATAGCTGCGATTGCCATCACGGCTGCGAGCACGAAGGTGGCATTGCGGATGGCGTCCAAGTTATGGGCGGCACCGCGGACTTCTTCTTGCTGGTCAATGATTTCGCCGACTGCCGGGTTGTCTTTGATGGCGTCGACTGGCGCGGTATCCGTGGGATCGACCAAGCGGACGTGGAAGGCCGCTGGCAGCGCGTCGGGAGAGGTCTCCTCCACCATCACAGGATCGGTCTCCTTGAAGAGCTCGACGAAGCGGTCGTAGGACGCCTGACGGTCACGATAAGTCACCGATTCCACGTCGTCGTCGCTTTCCAGCTGCTTCTTCAAGTCAGCGCATTCCGGAGAACTACATTCCGGATCGTTTGCTGAGATGTCCTCATTGAGCTGAACCATGACTTCCACGCGCTCCAAGTAGATCTCCTTGGTGTCGTTGGTCATGTTGGTCACCAGCACGCCGGCGACGACCAGCGCTACGGAAATGGCGGTCGTGATAACCATCGCCACCGTCATGGTCAGGTTGCGGCCGAGCCCCTTAAAAGCCTCGCGTAAAACTAGTCCTAGTTGCATTTACAGAGCCTCTCCGTACAGTGCGTGGTCTTCATCGCGAACGAGCTTGCCGTTGTGCAGCTCGAGGACGCGCTGGCGGGCATCATTGACGGCACGTGCATTGTGCGTAGACATGATGACTGTGGTGCCGCGGCGGTTGATCTGGGATAGCAATCCCAAAATCTCCGAGGCAGTACCCGGGTCCAGGTTGCCCGTCGGCTCATCTGCAAGGACCAACTTGGGGCGGTTAACAAAGGCACGCGCCACGGCAACGCGCTGCTGCTCACCACCGGAAAGCTCGTGCGGCATGCGGTGCTGTTTGGAACCCAAACCCACCATTTCCAGAACTTCTGGAACCGCTTTGTCGATCTTGGACTTCTTCTTGCCAATGACCTCGAGCGCGAAGGCCACGTTTTGGTAGACGTTCAGTTTCGGCAGCAGGCGGAAGTCTTGGAAGACGTAGCCGATGGACTGGCGCAGCTGATTGATCTGGCGGCCTTTCAGCGCATTGACGTGGAAATCGCCGAAGTGAATGTCGCCGGAGGAAACATTCGTCTCACGCACCATCAGCTGTAGGAATGTCGATTTACCGGAGCCGGAGGGCCCGATCAGGAAGACGAATTCGCCGTCATCGATCTGAAACGAGACGTCGTCAAGCGCGGGCCTTGTCGACGTTCTATAAACCTTGGACACATTTTCAAAGGTGATCACTCAAGCCACATTAGCAACATGAGTTAACAACAGAAAGTGTAAAACCTAACTTTCCTGCTCTTCCTTCTGCGCCTCAGCCATACGCCAGCGGATTCCGGCCTCCAAGAATCCATCCAGGTCACCGTCGAGCACCTTCGATGGATCGCCCACCTCATAGTTAGTGCGTAGGTCCTTGACCATCTGATACGGATGCAGGACATACGAGCGCATTTGGTTTCCCCACGAGGCATTACCGCCTGCGCCGAGCGCATCCATCTCCGCTTGTTCTTCCTGACGCTTGCGCTCCAAAAGCTTGGCCTGCAGCACGCGCATCGCCGAGGCTTTGTTCTGGATCTGGGATTTTTCATTCTGGCAGGTCACCACGATGCCGGTCGGAATGTGCGTCAGACGCACCGCGGAATCCGTAGTATTAACTGACTGGCCGCCAGGGCCCGAAGAGCGATAGACATCGACGCGCACGTCCGCATCCGGAATATCGATATGGTCGGTCTGCTCCACCACCGGCAGCACCTCCACCTCAGCGAAGGAGGTCTGGCGCCGACCCTGATTATCGAAGGGCGAGATGCGGACCAAACGGTGGGCGCCCTGTTCTACAGAAAGCTGGCCGTACATGTACTCGCCGTGCACCACGAAGGTGGCCGACTTGATGCCCGCCTCCTCTGCATAAGAAATGTCGTAGACATCCACCTTATGGCCATTCTTTTCCGCCCAGCGCACGTACATACGCATGAGCATCTCAGCCCAGTCCGCCGCATCCACGCCACCTGCACCGGAACGGATGTTAATAACGGCCTCGCGCGGGTCATACTCGCCCGAAAGCATCGTGGTCACTTCCAGCGCCTCGATGAGGGTGCCCAGCTCGTCTAGCTCGTCGTCGGCAAGCGAGGTGTCCCCCTCTTCCTCCGCCAACTCGTACATAACCGGCATATCGTCCACGCGAGAACGCAGCGATTCCAGCTTGCGAATCTTGGCCTGCGCGGCCGAAAGCGCGGAAGTCACCTGCTGCGCGTGGGCCGGATCATCCCACAAAGAGGGGTCACCAGCCTGAGCCTCGAGCTCACGAACCTGCTCAGCTAAAGCTGCAGGATCCATGACCTTTTCAATGGTCGTAAGGGTGGAATCCAATTCGGCAAGACGGGCTGATTGTTCGGGACGCATAGCGCCCAAGTCTACCTGCGCAGCACACACAATTAGCCATCGGCCGCATTTAGCGGGACAATAGCTCCATGACTCAACAGCCGAGCTTGAATGAGATGATCGACGCGATCACCAAAACCTTTCTGGTAGCTCACGTAGATGACACCGACGCACACCTTGCGCAGGCACTCGTTTACAACGCAGGCCGCCTAGCATGGCGCATGCGTGAGCAGGGCATTGACGTCGATCAGAAGACCTCCATTTCTGATGTCGTCACCGATGCAGACCGCGCCACCGAGCGCTTCGTTGCCGGCGTGCTCGAGGTGGTGCGCCCCGAGGACGGCATCCTCGGAGAGGAGGGCGCTACCCGCCCTTCCACCTCGGGACGCAACTGGGTCATCGACCCAGTAGACGGTACCTATAACTTCGCATCTGGCTCGGATTACTGGTGCTCGGCGCTCGCGCTTACCGACGCCGAGGGCGTCATCATGGGCGCAGTGCACCGCCCCGCCATGGGCTACACCTGGTTCGGCGGCCGTGACTTTCCTACTTCCCGTGATGGAAAGGACGTCGCCAAGCTGCAGGATAAACCGGCAAATGAAACCAGCATGGCAACCTACCTGCACCCTACATCCATTCAGGACCCAGAAATCCGCGCGGCCTGGCAGCGTGTGTCCGAGCACTTTGCTACAGTTCGCATGCTCGGCGCCGGTTCCGTGGACCTCTCCAGCGTTGCCGACGGCACCTGGGGTGCTTGGATGCAGCACAGCGTCGCGGACTGGGATTGGTTCCCGGGCAAAGCGCTGGTGGAGGCCGCAGGTGGCGCCGCCCGCAAGGTAGAAGCAGGCGGTGTGGAATGGTGCATCGCTGGTAATAAACAGGTTGTCGATCAAATGGAGGCATGGCTCCGTGGGTAAGTTCAAAGAAGACTTAGGCCTCGCGCTCGAGCTGGCAGGTCACGCGGATGTCATCACGATGCACCGCTTTGAGGCTTCCGATCTTTCGGTCAAGGACAAGCCGGATATGTCCCCGGTTTCTGACGCTGACTTGGCCTGCGAGAAGCAGATTCGTGAGGCTCTCAAGCGCTCCCGTCCGCGCGACGAAGTCTTAGGTGAGGAATTCGGTGGCACCCCCACCTTCAAGGGCCGCCAGTGGGTCATCGATCCAATCGATGGCACCAAGAACTTCGTGCGCGGCGTGCCGGTATGGGCCACGCTGATTGCTCTTTTGGAAGACGGTGAGCCTGTGGTTTCGGTGATTTCCGCGCCTGCTTTGCGACGTCGCTGGTACGCCGCCAAGGGCGGCGGCGCCTACCGCGTATTCGGCGGCGAGCCAAAGCGTCTACACGTCTCGCAGATTGACCAGCTCGAAAACGCCTCTCTGGCCATGGGCTCGTTGGCAGGCTGGGCTAAGCGCGGTTTGCGTGATTGCTTCGTGGAGCTCTCCGAAAAGACTTGGCGTCTGCGCGGCTATGGCGACTTCTGGAACTACTGCTTGGTGGCAGAAGGCGCAGTCGACATTGCGGCTGAGCCTGAGGTCTCCCTCTGGGATCTTGCAGCGCCGTCTTTGCTGGTAACCGAGGCAGGCGGCAAGTTCACCGGCCTCAACGGTGAGGCCGGCCCGCACCACGGCTCTTCGGTGGCTAGCAACGGCCTGCTGCATACGGCAGCGCTGGAAGCGCTGAAACTGCAATAGACAAAACAATCACTAAAACGGCTACATGCCCCGCGCTTCAAGCACGGGGCATGTAGCCGTTTGTGGGAGAGATTAGTTCTGCGGGAGCGTAAAGCCTGCTCCTACCCCACCGCGGCGGTTCATGTCCGCAAGGATTGCGTCCATGTTCATCGCTACGGTCGGATCGTGCAGAGCGCCCTGCAGCGGGGTGCGACAATCAGGCAGACCCGGGATAAGACCGCGGGAGATTGCACCGATGATGCGACCCTTGTACATAACCGGTGCGCCGGAATCACCTTCCATGGCGCAGACCTGGTTGATCTGGACTTCCTTGGCCTGCTGGTAGGTCATGCCACAGGTAGTGCCGGTTGCGACGCCAGTCTTGCAGGTGACAGCGCCCGGCTTGACATTGCCGCCAACCTCCGTGGCATGCACGCCATTGTAGTTGCGGGTTACCTCAGCCTTGGAGCCGAACTCGATGACCGAGTAGTCCAGGTAATCGTTCCTGGAGGCAATGGTGCCGGTTGGGCCAACCTGCCAGGAATCGGCGGAAGAAACTGGGTCACCGACGTTGCCGCAGTGTCCCGCGGTGATGCCTACCTTGCGGCCGGCTGCGTCGGTGCCTGCTGCGGTCAAGGTGCACATGGTGTCCTGACGAACATACAGCGGCGTACCTGGGCCGTACAAGGACTTTCCACGCGTCAACGCCGCATTGGATTCTTCAGGTACGCGCGGTGCGTCGAAGTAGGAACCAGGTACGCGATGCAACACGTAGTCATCGAAGGGCTTAGCGGCTGCCGCCTTGGAGAAAGCATCGTTCTTCCAGACGTAGTTCGGATCCGTGCCCTGTGGCTTAAAAGCTGGCTGCGTTGCCTGCTCAATCATGCCGACCGGGTTCGGGTTGGTCAGCGGTTGCGCGTACTGCTGGCTATCCGCATTCGCTTGTTCGATGACCGGCTGCACTGCGTTCTGGGCCTGGGACACTGCATCGTTGACGGCCGAATTCAGCGCTTTATTCTGTTCCTGAATTTGGTTCTGAACCTGGCCTTGCACTTGTGCCTGGGTCTGCGCAGCAGGCTGCTGCGTCTGCAGCATGTCACTTAAACCAGATTGCGCGCCGAAGCGAGCAAACTCATCGTTGACATGATTAACCACGGCATGCGCGGCGGCAGCTGGGTCGAATGGCTCGGCAGCAGGCAGTTCTTGGGCGCCTGCGGTGGGGCTCGCAAAGAAAAACGCACCTGCGAAAGCCGAGCCCACGATGACTTTCTTTAGGTGCGGAATGTGAAGCATGAACAAATCCCTCTATCTCTCTTGCTATTGGTCTAGCAAGGATCATCATTTCACGCGGGTAGGTATTACGAAGCTCTAATTTGCATCTGTTTCCAACCCGTTATCGTTTACACAGTTTGCGGGTGTACCCAAAATCTTTGCCTTACCTAAAAATGGCCGCTGTACTAGGTTTTCTTTGTAAAACGTCAAAGGGGCCTGGCCCCAACCCAACCGGGCTGGATATAAGGTGTCTACCTAACAGGGGCCAGGCCCTTCCTATCACGTAAGACTTCCCGCTTGAGCATGGCGTCTACGCGGCTACGGTGACTTTCTCTCCTACTGCCTAGTAGCCGAGGACGCGGTCGATGTCGCCGCTGAGCCGGAAGTTTCTCTGTGGGACCTGGCTCCGCTTGCAGCCCTGGTAGAGGAAGCTGGCGGCCGCTTCATTTCTCTAGCGGGTATCGCCGGGCCGCACGGCGGGGATGCGGTTGCGACGAATGGGTTGCTTCACGACGCCGTCGTCAAGCGTTTGAACGGGTAAACAGAGTTTTCCGACCTATCGCAATTTGCGACCAGCGGCTCACCATCTCCTGTCCGCGTGACCGATATCCAGGATACGTCGCAGCTCAGCAAATACCTCAGGGCGTACCTCATGGGTTACTACCCGTCCACTCTTAGACCTAGTAAGCAGCCCGGCATCCGCCATGGTCTTTAAATGATGCGATACCGTCGGCTGACTAAGCCCAGAAACACAGGCCAGCTCCCCCACGGTCATCGGACTACAGCCAGCGGCAGCGAGCTGAGACAAAATTTGCAGGCGCGCCGGTTGCGCCAGCGCTTTGAAGAGCGTTGCCGCAGCCTGCGCTTCCGCCGCGTCGAGAGGCCGACCGCCAAGTGCGCAGCATGCTGAGATTTCGTCCATACCTGTTGAGACTACACGGTCTCCACTCTGGACATATTGACATTCATCGATATATCGATTACACCGGAAACCATGGCACAGACTACAAAGTCACTCAGCTTCCTAGATCGCTTCTTGCCGCTTTGGATTGCAGCTGCAATGGCAATTGGCCTCATCCTGGGCAAAATTGCACCGTCACTTGTGAACTGGCTGGCAGAGGCAAAAATTTTGACAATTTCCGTACCAATCGCCATCGGCTTGCTGGTCATGATGTACCCACCGCTCGCAAAAGTCCGATACGACAAAACGGGCAAATTTTTGACATCAAGGAAGCTGATGGGCATTACAGTCTTCCTCAATTGGATTCTCGGCCCCGCACTAATGTTCATCCTTGCCTGGATATTCCTCAGCGATAGTCCAGAACTGCGCACTGGCGTGATTATCGTCGGTCTCGCCCGCTGCATTGCAATGGTTTTGGTCTGGAACGACCTATCTTGCGGCGATACTGAAGTCGCCGCCGTATTGGTGGCCGTAAACTCGCTATTTCAAATTCTAATGTTCGGCGTTCTAGGGTGGTTCTACCTGCAGATTCTGCCCTCCTGGTTGGGACTGGAAACCACTTCCGTCACCTTTTCTTTTTGGGCCATCGCACTATCCGTAGTGGTATTCCTCGGCATTCCGCTTCTGACTGGCGCGGCATCACGCATAATTGGTGAACGCACCCGTGGTCGCGACTGGTATGAAAATGAGTACTTGCCCAAAATCTCACCATTGGCGCTTGCCGGCCTTCTATACACAATCGTGTTGCTCTTTGCACTTCAGTCACAGCAGATTGTTGAGAATCCCTGGACCGTTGCGAAAGTGGCGCTGCCACTAGCGATCTACTTCCTCGCCATGTTCGCGATCGCTCTCACTTCGGCCAAGACCGCGAGCATGAACTACGCAACCTCCGCATCGATTGCCTTTACGGCTGCCGGAAATAACTTCGAGTTGGCAATTGCAGTTGCGATTGGCACCTTCGGCCCATTGTCCCAGCAAGCACTTGCGGGAACGATTGGACCACTGATTGAAGTTCCCGTACTCGTTGCACTTGTCTACGTCACCCGCTGGCTCGGGCCGCGCCTTTTCTCCAATGATCTTTCCGTACCGGACAAACTATAGAAAAGGAGTCTGAAGTGAAGAAAATCCCAAAACTACTACCAATGCGCTTGCAGCCAAATCAGTTGCAGAAATCGGCGCCTCTATAGACGATGCATCACCAAAGCCCATTGACCCCACGATTCTCCAGACTGCAGATCGTGTTGTCTTCATCGGCGATGATGCTCCAGCACAGGGCATAGCCGGCGACCGCTGCCCACCAGGTGGGAAGCAGGTTCAGGGTTGGGCCAGCCACGCGTTACCTACCGACACGAGAGCAATGGGAATGGCAATGATTTAACAGATACGCGAGGAAGACGCCTGGCACCTCGGACTAAGTGAAACTCGTCAGCATTGATCTCAGGCCACTAGGTTACGCGCGCCCTGGGCTCTTTGAACACGTTAGCTTCACAGGGAATGTACAGACGAAACACTCTGTTTTTACTCAAAATCACCTAATGTATTGCCAGATTCGGTTGCTACAACTAGAAAGTCGTTTTGATTAAGACGCTTATAGGGAGAGCTTTTTACCGAAGAGCACCTCCCGATAAGTTGTAGTACAAGGAGAAAACTGAGGTGAATAAACCTTCACGAATTGTGGGGCTTGATATAGCGCGCTCACTCGCCATCATCGGCATGATCATTGTCCATATGGCCTCACTGCTTTGGAGCACAAAGGTTGTGCTCTCCGGCCTGCCTTCATCATTGTTCGCCATTATTGCCGGCGCCACCATGATGATTATCGGCCGAAATTACAGCAGCACCACCTTCTTGCGCCTCATCACTCGCGGCGCTCTGATTATTCTCATCGGCCTGGCCTTGTTGCCGGTCGGTGGAGAAATTCAAGTAGTCCTCATCGTCATGGGTCTGGTAATGATGTTGGTTTCCTGGATGCCAGCACTCGGAACCTGGTGGCGAGTCGGCTTCTTCATCGCCGCAACTATCGGCGCAACAATAAAGTACGCGCCCATGACGCTGCCACAGATTTATCCGCTACTGGCGTGGATTGCATACTTCATCGGCGGCATGCTGCTTTACGACGTCTACCTACGCGGTCGTCTGCAAGACACTTCTGCCTCCAAGACTAGCGCTAATGCCCGGTTGAGTTGGATTATTACCGCTGTCAGCGTTGTCATCACAGCCGTCGGCATGTACTTCCGATTTGATCCCGAGATTGCTGGCTGGCTCCGATTTACCGGACATACCGGTGTCTTCGGCGAAATCATTCTCTCCGTCGCCATTGCCGCTGTTGTGCTGCATTTGTGTCTTTTCGTAGGCGACCGCTTCCCGACCGCGGTTTATCCATTCGCGGCCATGGGAACAATGTCGCTGACCATTTACGTCCTGCACGTTCTCACCGCGGCTTATTGGCAGCAGAGTGTTGCATTGCATTCCACGCTGTCTGCAGCAGGTTTCATCGTATTCTTCCTCGTCATCGCAAGTCTCTGGAAGAAGTTTGTGGGTCAGGGCCCTGCCGAAAAACTCGTTGCCACCGCAATCAAGGCCATTGTTCCTTCTGGGAAAGGGAAATAACCGTGAAGAAAACATCTTTTTCCATCGCAGCAATTGTTAGCAGCACCCTGCTTCTAACTGCGACTCCAGCTCTTGCATTGGAAAACGGCGAACCCGCACCTGCAAATGCTGAAAGCAGTTCTGTGGCCGCGCTAAAGATCGGCAAAGTCGGCAATTTCGGTGACTGCACCGGAACGCTAGTTGCCGAGCAGTGGGTGCTCACAGCACGCCACTGCCTAGAGTCTGTGAACAACGAAGGAACCCAGGCCCGCATCGGCGGGAAAGTCTACGATGCCGATTCTTGGGCGCTGTCTCCAATGTCTGATGCAGGATTGCTTCACCTGACTCAAAAAGTCACTGACGCAACCCCGGCGAAGGTCTCCCGCGATATTCCAACACCTGGACAGGTGGGAACTCTCTACGGCTGGAGCAGCAGCTCGTCGATGGCCCGATCCGGACAGCTTCCGATGTCCAAGATGGTCGTCAATGAGCTGCTGGGCGGAGGCCCCGATGAAGGAACTCCAAGTGAGGCTGCGCCTGGTGAAGCTACTCCAGGTGAGGCTACTCCAGGCGGTGCCATGGAATCAATGGAAATGCAGCCAGGATCCGTCATGCCAGGTACAGCAATGCCAGATGCAGCTAAGCCAGATGCTTCCAAAACCGAGTCGATCCCTGCTGGAACCGAAAGCATCCCAGCCGACGCTGCCATGATGCCGATGATTGAAAGCGCCATCCTGGACGTACATTCCGTATCTGGCGCAGGTATGCAGGGCGGCGACTCCGGCGGACCATTCTTCGTCGATGGAAAGCTCGCCGGGCTTGCTACCGCCGGAACTTCCAATGGAGATCCTGATCTGCCCTCCCCCAGCGCGGCAATCACCACCCTCGCAGGCACTGCCGACTGGATTGACGGTGTCACCTCTGGTCGCGACAAAGAAAGCGTCCTAACCGCAGAGAACACTCCTGCTCCGCCAAAGACCATTCAGACCAGCGCCGATCACATGTGGGGTTACCTCGCCATCGCGTGCGTTGGCCTGGTTATCGCAGCAGCCTGGTCGCGCATTAGGAATGGCCGACAGTAGAACCGTCTAACCACAACCACAAGCCGCCTCCCCAGCAAGTACTGGGTAGGCGGCTTTTATCGTGCATACTAAGAATCGACGATGTGATTCACATAATTGCTATTTGGTGAAGTCGTGTCTCGTGAAGGCGAATGGGGCAAATGGAAAGCGGGACGGAGCAAGACACAAGAGAGCACCATCCTTCGGGTGACCTCCTACCTCTGCCCTACTCCGCAGGGGTAGGGTGTGACAGGTGACGGTCGCGCTTACCTGTCAGTGAAAACCCCGCCGACTGTTGGGTTCGACGTTTGGAACCGGACTGTTGAAAAGCTGCGCGGTGTCGTGAAATGCGACGTTGAACTGCGCCGTTTGGCCGCTGACCGAGTGGCAATCGTCACCCCGCCGAGGGCTGCCCGCATGACCCCTGGGTGCCTGGCGCAGACGAGCAACTCCATGTAACTGGCACCGACTCGTTGGAAGAGTTTTGCGCGTCATCTGTTGCCGCGTATCCGCGCCTGGCGTGGGTGCAGGGCCGCCAGGATCCAGCTGATTATGTGCTGCGCAACTTCAATGCCAAGGAGCGC
This sequence comes from Corynebacterium sp. HMSC08C04, assembly GCF_001807495.1. Taxonomy (NCBI): domain Bacteria; kingdom Bacillati; phylum Actinomycetota; class Actinomycetes; order Mycobacteriales; family Corynebacteriaceae; genus Corynebacterium; species Corynebacterium sp. HMSC08C04. The sequence continues at coordinate 22,817 of NZ_KV789228.1, forward strand.
GAGGAACTCGCTTTCACCCTGCCCACCGCGGCGGAGGCAGTGGAGCTAATCGCCAGCCACGGGCTGGAAATTGCTCAAAACCAGGTGCACGGGCGGTAGTAGCTAGCGGCAAGGCAGCAAAGAGCCCCCTTCCCTCCCAGCTTTCACAGGGATGAGGAAGAGGGCTATTTTCGCTTTCTAGGAAGCTTCAGCCTTACAGCTCGTCGGTGTTCGTGCTGCTCGGTGTTTTCGTCGGCGGTTTCGCTCTGCCCACCGAGCGCCTGGCGGTGGGATTCGGGAAGCTGCGGCAGGGCGCCCGTGAGGGCATCGACCAGGTGATGAGGATCAGGCGCCCGAGGAGCTCCCCGTCCGACACGCCCACGACTCGGCGTAGCGGCCGCCCTTCGCCAGCAATTCATCGTGCGTGCCCCGTTCTGCGACCGTCCCGTCCTCCGAAAGCACGACGATGAGGTCGGCATCGCGGACGGTGTGCAGACGATGGGCGACGACGATCACGGTGCGATCGCCGCGCAACGCCTCCATCGTGCCGACGATCGCCCGCTCAGTGGCCGCATCCAGCGAGGACGTCGGCTCGTCGAGAAGCACCACCGGGGAATCCTTCAGAAGCGCCCGGGCGATGGCGAGGCGCTGCCGCTCGCCTCCCGACAGCAGCGTCCCCTCCTCCCCCACCGGGGTATCCCACCCGGAAGGCAGCAGCTCCACGATGCGGTCCACCCCGGAACGCCGAGCGGCCTCGCGCAAGCGGTCCCCGTCACCGGGCCCGGAACCGAATTCGGGGTCGGCGAAGACCACGTTGTCCCGCACGGACGCGTCGAAAAGGAACGTCTCCTGGAACACCGGGGTCACCAGCGAGTTCACGCCGTCGGTGCCGATCCGAGGCAAGGGCACCCCGCCGATGAGGATCTCCCCCGAGTCCGGATCATGAAAACGCGACAGCAGCCGCATGACCGTCGTCTTGCCCGCCCCCGACGGTCCCACTACAGCAACCAGCGCTCCCTGAGGTGCACGGAAGCTGACGCCGTCGAGAACCTTCTTATCCCCGTACCCGAAGCTCACGCCGCGGAACTCCACGTCATGCCCGTTGGGCAGCTCCGGTGCGGTCGGTTCGGGAAGGGCGGGGATCGCCCGCAGGTCACGCAACGCAGCCAACGTGTTGCGGCCCGCACCGAAACCGCCGGACAACGCTCCCGCCGTGGTGATCGGTCCGGTGAACTGGACGACCACGATGAGCATTGGCGCCAACTGCGCCGGCGCCATCCCGCCCGTCGCGGCGACTGCTACGGCGACGATTACCGCCGCCGTGAACACCGCATGGACGACCGAACTCAACCGTCCGATGGCCGCCCCCTGCGTCGACGTCGCCTTCGCGAACGTATCGTGTTGGGCCCGGATCGCCTCATCCACCATCGCGTCCGCCGCTGAACCGTCGCTCGCGGCGCGAATCGCCTGCTGGCAGCGGGTGAACTCGATCAGCCTGCCGGAGACGGCAGCGACGGCGTCAGCATGCGCTTCGTCCGACTCCCCGCCGACCCGGCCAATGGCCCGGTAGGCGAAGAAGAGCACCGGCGCCGACGCGACGAGAACCAAACCGACGCGCCAATCCACCGCCAGAATTCCGAAGGCGATGACGGTCGGCGCAACCACCGCGGCGATGACGGGCCGCAGGATCACGTGCGGCACGGACGCCGCGAACGCGATACCCGACGACGCCATCTCCGAAAAGCGGCCGGCCGTGGACTTGGTGACGTACCCGAGTGGCAACGTCAGCACGCGTTCGCCCAGGGAACGCAGCAGGGACGACAGCACCGCTGCGGAATTCGCCCTGCCGACCGTCCCCGCGGCGAGGGACAGCACCGCATGGGCGACCGCGAGGCCGGCGATGACGCCGGTGAAACGCCACGCCGTCGCATCATCTCCCTCGGCCAGAGCCGACAGCAGCGGCAGCAGCGCGACGAACGCCGCTCCCTGGGCCAGCGAGGCAAGCGCGGCCAACGCAATGAGCCACGCCAGCGTCATTCTCGAGCGCCGATCCGTCATCAACCACAAGTCCCGAATCATCGGTTCCCCGCCTTTTCATCGTCTGATTCAGTGCCCCGCGGAGCGGATGGTTCGTCGTCGAGCGCGAACGCGCGCCACAAATCCCGGTAGCGGCCACCGCGCGCAAGCAACTCGTCGTGGGTACCCGCCTCCGCGACCGCTCCCCCATCGAGAACGAGGATGCGGTCGGCGTTGCGGATCGTGCTCAACCTGTGCGCGATCACAATCACCGTCCGCGAACGGGCCAAACGCTCGATTGCGGACTGGATGAGGGCCTCGGAAGCCGGATCCGCATAAGCGGTTGCCTCATCGAAGATGAGCACCGGCGCGTCCGTGATGATCGACCTCGCGATGGCCACGCGCTGCGCCTCACCGCCGGAAAAGGTCACGTCGACGTTGACCACCGAATCCAGACGCTTCGGCAGCGCCGCGATGACCGCATCGAGGTTCGCGAGCTTCGCGGCCGCCATGATTTCGCCGTCGGTGGCGTCTCTCCTGGCCAGCCGGATGTTCTCCCGCAACGGCAGCGTGAGCAACTGCGGATCTTGGAACACCACCGACACCGAGCGGTGTACGTCGCGCACGGCGATGTCGCGAAGATCGGCGCCGCCCAGCAGCACCGAGCCTTCAACGGGGTCGTGGAAACGCGCCAACAGCCGGGCGACGGTGGACTTTCCGGAACCGGAGGACCCCACCAGCGCAGTGAGGGTCCCCGGTTCGAACGTCGCGGACATCCCGTCAAGGACCCGCGGCCCATCGCCGTAGGAGAAGACCAGGTTCCGGACCTCGAGCGCGCCTCCGCGCACGGGCACCGGATCGGCGGGCTCGGCGATTGGCGGCGTGCCCAGCACCTCCGCGATGGACTTCAGGGCGGCAATCCCCGCGATGATGGGTTCGGAGTTCATGGCCACCCGCACGATCGCCGCGGAGAGTCCAAGGCTGAGAACCAGCCCGGCGACGAGACCCTCCGGTATGCCGCCCGCGGCGTCCCTCAGAGCGAGGCCGGCCCAGCACACCACTGCGAGGACTGTGATCGGGGACGTCACCACGTCGATGAACCCGAGATAGATGTTCGACTGCCGGGACCAGGCGGCCCACGCGCGGACGAACGACAACGCCGCGGCATCGTAGCGACCCGCGCCCTGGTTGGCGCGTCCGAAGGACTTCATCACCGGGATACCGCGCACCAACTCGATGACCGCGGCCGTCACTCCTTCGGAGGCTCGCTCGTAGTCGCGCTGAAGACCGGCTCCGCGCGAAATCATCACGCCCATCAGGGCGAAGGTGACCAGCACCGGGACGACCGCCACCGCCGCGATCCGCCAATCCACCGCGACGAGCGCGATGAGGGAAAGCAGGGGAACCAGCACCGCCACCACGGTCTCACCGACGGTGTGGCCCATGAGCTGGTGGACAGCCGCGACGTCCTTCTCAACCGACCCGATGATTCCCGACGAGCGCCGGGCGTCCAGCCAGCCCAGCGGCAACTTCCGGATTTGGGCGACCAGCCGGCGCCGGAGGTGGAGCTGCAGGTCGTTATCCGCCCGGTGCGAGAGCATGCCGGCGGCGCCGTCCGCGGCCATGCGCACCGTTGCGGCGACGACGATGACAGCCACGGCCAACCACGTCCGATGCTCCGGGGCCTCCGGGTACGTCATCGCGATGTCGATGATGCCGACCAGCGAAGCGACGGTAGCCACCGACGACAGGACGGATAACGCGACCACCGCACGCATCCGCGTCCGGATCGGGGCGAGCAGCGACCACGGGCCTACGGTCTCGTCCACGGCGCTCACTTGCCCGCCTCCCCGATCGCGCTTTTCTTCGTGAGAGTGCAGAAGTACACCATGCCGGCGTGTGAGGCTCTGCCCAGCTTCAGCCCGTTGGCTTCGGCGAGGTCCTCGAGCTCGCTGCCCCGGAACACCCGGTGGCCCATCTTCGCCATGACGGCCATGTCGACCCGCTCGTTCACGTCGGGATCCTCGGCGAACGTCTGCACGTAAGCGATGCCGCCGTCGGCGAGCAGACCGGCGACCCTGCCGAGCGCGGCACCCGCATCCTTCATTTGGTGGAGCGCGCCGCACACCCAGATTTCATCGGTCCTGCCGGGCTCTCCCGCGAGCGGCGCGAGGACGTCGGCGACGTGGAATTCCGTCCGGGCCCCGAGCCTTTCGACGGCGGCGCGTTCGCGGGCGATGCGGATCGCATTGGGCGACAGGTCGTAGCCGACGATGTTCGCCCTGCGATAGCGAGGCTCGGCGGCGAGCATGCGGGCGAGCCACCCGGTTCCGCAACCGAGGTCGAGAACCCGGGCCGGCGCATCCGGCCCGGGATCCAGCGCACGGAGCTTCCGATACACGGCGGCGGCGTCCATCGGTTCACGCGCATAGCGGCTGAGGAACCTCGGCTGGACCTTGTCCTCGTAGGCCGCGAGGAGTCTGCGGTTGTTCTGGACGATCTGGGCAATCGACTTCATCTGGTTCTGTCTCCGGGGTGTGTGGTCCGCGTCCACGCGGCGGTTTCGGGTTAGGTGCTCGGGTTCGCGGGCCGTCGTCGGCGGCGCCGCCCCCGTGGACGTGCCCGTCATGCAGACTCCCCCGGCCTCGTTTTCACGGCGATGCCCCACGCCGCGAGCACGGCGATGCCTAAGAACCAGGCCGCGCAGACCACCAGACCCGCAGCCCCGGTGCCGTTGACGGCCTCGCCGGCCGCGGATACGGGGGTGTGCCCGGCGATTCTGCGCAGGAGGGGACGGAAGTGGTCGGCGGGCATGAGCACCGTGTTGACGAACATCGCAACGATGATTAACGGGATGAGGGCCACGGAACCCTGGGGGCTGGTGATGGAGAACGCGATGTACGTGCCGGTGCATGCGGCCGCCGCGGCAACCATCGCCCCGGTCACCGCGATCCTCCACCACCAGGACACCTCCGGGGGGGCCGTCGGAAAGCAAGGCGGCCACCGCCGCGACGACGGCCGTCATCGCCATGATCCGGATGAACTCGGCAATGATCCGTGCGGCCGGCACGGCCGCGTACGGTGACGGCATGGTGATTAACCGCTCGTGGAAGCCATTGCTGCGTTCAACGAACACGGTGGACGATCCCGTGATGGCCAGGATGAACGCCCACGCCGTCACGACCAGGATGACCGCGTTCCGGAGTTCGAACTCTCCGGTGAGCTGCCTGACCAGGCCACCGAACATGCGGTTGACGATGAACAGGTACACGAGCGGAGCAATGAACGTCATGAACCAGAAGTCGGGGCGCCGCAGCCAAATGTGGGCGATGCGCCGCAGATGCACGAAGATGGCGCCGATCATGATTCGCTCCTCGAGGTGAACCGGCGGATGAACAGGACGATTCCGGCGACCACCGCGACACCGAGCCACAGGGCTGCCTCTTCCCCGGCGCTATCCGGGAAGGCGTCCGGGGACGCCGCCCTGATCACCTCGATCATCGGCGAAAACGGCATGTGACGTACGACGTCGCGCAGGGAGCCGTCCAAAGCGGTCGCCGGAATGAACGCGGTGGAGAACATGAGCAGCAGCATTTCCAGCGCCTGGATCGATGAGGCCGTCGACACCGGGGCGGGCACCATCAGGATCACCCCGTCCGTGACCAGGGACAGGACCGCCGCGGCGAGCAGCGACCACAGGACAGTCCACGCGACGTCACCGACAGCCATGTCGAGGCCGCAGGCCCACGCGACGACCAGCAGCGCCGCGATCGACGCGGACATCCGCAGCACATCGGTGGCGAGCCTGCCGGCGACATAGCCGCCTGTGGCCCCGGGCAACACACGCACGCGGTCAACGAGCCCGGATTCGACGTCCTGTCCCACCGCCATCGCCGACGCCGCGGCAGTGAACATCGCCGCCTGGAACAGGCAGCCGCCGAGCACGAAACGCAGGTACCCGAAGCCGGATTGCCCCGCCGAGTACCCAAACACCGCGTACAGGCACAGCAGGAAGAGGGGCGGAACTACGAACATGGAGATCAGCGACGCGGTGTTGCGTCGCAACAGCAGCAGATCCCGACGGAGAAACGCCGCGACCGACGTCGCACTCATCGCGCCGCACCCCCCGCGTTCATCGATATGAACACCTCGTTGAGGGTGGGTGACGACACGCTCAGCGAATCCGGCGACGCTTCCGAGGCCTCCATCGCCTGCGCCACCGCCTCGAGGACCCGCGGTCCGGGGTCGACGTCGAGGGACACCGACTTCCCCGCGACGCGGGCGCCGTCTAGGCACGTTCCCCCGAGGCAGCAGGCGAACGCCTCCGCCTCGGCGGCGGTGGCGAAGGACACGCGGAGCACGTGCGACCCGAAGTCGCGGCGCAATTCCTCCGGCGTTCCGCTGGCGACGATGCGGCGATCCTTGAGCAGATGGACGTGGTCGGCCAGCGCCTCCGCCTCTTCCAGGTACTGGGTGGTCAGCACCAGGGTCATTCCGTCGTCGCGCAGTTGCCGGATGAAGCCCCACAGCTCTTCGCGGCTGACAGGGTCCAGCCCCGTTGTGGGTTCGTCGAGGAACAGCAGCCTGGGCACGACGCACAGCGACGCGGCGATGTCGAGACGGCGCCGCATGCCACCCGAATAGGCCGACGCCAGCGTCGAGGCACTGTCCGCGAGCGAGAATTGCGCGAGCAGTTCCGTCGCGCGGGCGGCCGCGGCGGCGCGGTCGAGTCCGCGCAGCCGCCCGAAGAACTCCAGGTTCTCCCGGCCGGTGAGGTTCTCGTCGATCGCCGCGAATTGGCCGGTGGTGGCAATGTCGGCGCGCACGCCCGCCGGGTCCTCTTTCACATCGCGCGAGAAGATGCTCACCTCGCCGGAGTCGGCGGTGATGAGCGTCGACAGGATTCGGATGAGGGTGGTCTTGCCTGCACCGTTGTGGCCGAGGAACGACACTATCGCCCCGGCGGGCACGGTAAAACTCACGCCGTCGAGCACATGCTTGCGCATCCGGGCGCCGCGCTTTCCCTTGCGCCCGCCGTCCGGCGGGGCACCTGCCCCGCCTTCGGGCGGGGCACCTGCCCCGCCTTCGGGCGGGGTGCCCGCATTGCCCGCAATCGGGTAGCTCTTCGTGAGGTCGCGGACGACGATCGCCGCACCTCGTTCAGCTTGATCCGTCATCGTTTCCCCTTTTCTTTGGTATCGCAGTGGGCCGCTGTCGGCAGCGGCCCCGTGGTCGGGTTGTCATGCGGCACCTCGATATGGATGCCCGCATCGCGGGCGAAGGCGAGGACCGGTTCGAGGAGCCGGGGGTGGCCGACGAGATCCCGGCACCCCGGCGCGACCGGCTTCCCCGCGACCGCCACAACGGTGGCGGCAGCAATCGCCGCGGTCATTTTTTAGGAACCCGGGCCGGTCGCCCGGACTACGGTCGTCTCGGCCGCCGGCCCCGCATCGCCCGCGCCGGCGTAGACGCAGCCCCAGAACGCCCGGATGAGCCCGCGGTTCTCCGAAACTTGGAAGATCACGCGATCGCCGGGGCCGATGCCGGCTTCAGCCAACCGAGTCGCAGCCGCCACCGCCTCCGCGTGGACCCGGCCATACGGGACGAAGACGTCCCGCCGATTCTCGACGAAGGTGATCCCCTTTTTCGTCTCATCGGCCTTGTCCCGAAGCACGTCGCTGATGGTCCGGATCGTGTTCATTGGTACCTCTTTCGGTTGTCGGCGCCATGCCGATGCCGGGCGGACCGGGCCCGCATGGCGTGACCCGGAGGATGTGTCTGAAGGGTTGAAAGGGTGAAGCAACTGGGTGGGGCGCGTCTCCGCACAAGCTCGGAAACGCTCGCGGGCCCGGGACCCGCCGGTTCCGGGTGCCCGTCAAGTCACTGCGGACACCAGGGCGGCGACGAAGGCCGCGGCGGACGCTGCGGCCGCGAACCCGTCACGCACTCGCCAGGGGTGATCGGTGCGGAAGGTGCGCCGCGGATGACGGGCGAAGTTGCGCATCGCCAGGGTCAGGGACAGCTTTTCGGCGCAGCGCACGGCGCTAACGAACAAGGGAAAGGCGATGCACGCGGGCGTCGTCGCGCGAATGAAGCCGGAGCGGAAAGACTGCCCCGGTCGCATCGAGCGCAATCTAATCGCCCATGCCAGATGGGGGATTTCGCTGCGCAGGAACGCCGCGATGCTCACCCCGGAAATCGCTATGGTGCACCATGTGTAGGGAACCCGGAGGCGTTGCACCATGGCGTCGAAAAGCTCCTCGACGCGCATGCACGCGGAGACCAAGACCGTCCCCGCGAACACGGCTGTCAGCAGCAGTCCGTGATGGATGCCGTGGCGGACGGCCTCCGCCGGATCCCCACCGCCGTAGAACTCGGAGCGCCACCCGAGCAGGCCGAAGAACACCCCGATCAACAGGACGAGGAGGACCTTCCCCGCCGTCGCCCGAACGTCGCGTTCCGCGATCGCAGCGAGTGCGAGGAACGCAACCCCAGTCAGCGCGAGAACGGCGTCTCCGCCGGAGAGCAGCCCGGCGACGAGGACGAGCATCACCGCCGCGACGATCGTGATGGCGTTCAACCCCGCGCGCCTCCGAGCGTCGGATTCACCGGTCCAGGGACTTTCGTCCCCGGACGTCCGTGCGCCGGCCGCGGGCAGTGCGCGATCCCGCCGGGACGACTCCGGGGCAGCCGGCACGTCGGTCGCGGGACCGGACCAGGCGACCTTCCCTTCGGCGACGATGCTCGCCCGATCCGCCCACGTTCGCGCGACACGGCGGTCGTGGCACGTGAACACAACGGTTCCGCCGGCCCCGGCGTATTCCGCCAGCGCATCCAGCACGATGCGCGAGCTCGGCGAATCCAGGTGCGCCAACGGCTCGTCGAGAAGCAGCAAACGGCGATTGGCCGCCACCGCCAGGAAGATGCCCAACCGTCTTTTCTGTCCGCCCGACAGGACGAACGGCGAGACGGGGTCAAGTGCCCGGGGGCACAGGGCTTCCCGCAGTTTCCGCAGCTCATCGGCGCCGAGTGGCCCGTGCGGGTCCGTGCCGGCCAGCGCGGAGTCGATTTCCGCGGCGACGGTCGCGCGGGTGAACTGGTGCTCGGGGTTCTGGAACGCCCACGACGCAAAGGCGTCGGGGGCGCGCCGGGCTGGCTCGCCGTCGATCCGGAGGTCTGCTCCCGCCTTCATCTGGCCCGACAGCACCGCCAGCAAGGTGGACTTACCGGCTCCGTTGGTACCGACCAGGGCATGGATCTCGCCCCGTTCCAGTGTCAGATCGGCCCCGTTCAGGATCCGCTCCCTGCCCCGGGCCACATGGGCTCCGGTCAAGGCCAGCAGTGGAACGGCGTCCGCCTCCAATTCCGGATCGGCGCCATCCCCGGCTCCCCGGGGCCTTCGCCGCCGGTCCGGACTGAGACGGTCCGGTGCCCCCGTGCCCGGCGCACTGGCGTCCGGCGCTCCTGCGGTCGCGGCCGACGTCGCAATGCCCTTCACCGCGATGCCCTCCGGCGCTCCGTGCGCGGCGACGCTCCCGTCCGCATCGAGGATTGTCACTGTGTCGACCCACCCGTCGAACGGGCGGAGGTCGTGCTCGATGAGCAGGATGACACGACCCGGAGCCCGCAAATCACGGATGGCGGCGAACAGCGACCGGCGACCGTCCTCGTCGACGTGGGCCGCGGGCTCGTCGAAGATCATGACCTCCGGCGCCCTGGCCACCGCACCGGCGATGGCCATCCGCTGGCGTTGCCCACCCGACAAAGCCCACGGATCCTTCTCCGCGAGCTCTGACAGCCCGAGCTCCGATAGGGCCTCGGCTGATCGCTTGGCGACGATGCCGGCTTCCACGAGGGAAAACTCGAGGGCCATGGACACGTCATCGACGACTCGGAGCGTGAGCACCTGCGTCGCCGGGTCTTGCCCGACGAAGGTGACCCGGTCCCCGTCCACGGGGCGTTCGGTGCCGTCGGCATCGACGATGTGCACGAATCCGGCATGGTCGATGGGGATGTGCGAGGGGATCAGTCCAGCGATAAGGTGGGCCAGGCTCGTCTTTCCGCATCCCACGGGTCCCGTGATGGCGTTGATCGTGCCGAAATCGAAGGAGAGATCCACCATGTCGGGCGCCCATCGCCCATCGGCATGCCGCACGCCCGCGCCACTAACCCGTAACCGGGCCGGGGCCGTCCCGCGTGTCGCACCGGCGCACGCGGGTGCTCCGGCGGTCACCGGGTGACCCCGCGGCTGCGAAGCCCCTTTGCGACGGCAAAGCCCAGGACCAAAAACACCAGGCTCGATGCCAAGGCTACGGCGAAGCTGATCAGGGCCATGGGCGTGGTCAGCGAGTCGACGCCGACTGCGCGCGGGGCCATCGTTCCCATCAGCGCGGAGAACAACATCGCCGACGCCACGAACTGGGGACGCGTCCACCGCCGGTACAGGGTGACCATGAACGGAAGCTCGATGAGCAATCCTTCCACAATCAGCGCCCCGATTGCGGCGACGCCGAATGGGGTGGTCGCCGCGGACACGACGCCCATGGCAAGGCATGCGATGAGGCTCGCGCCAGGCTTGCGGACGACGATAAGGGGAACAACGCACTGCAGGAACCACAACCCGAGCGTCGCCGCGACGAGATAAACGTGGGCGATGCCGGCGAACACCTGCAGGTAAGTCAGGGGCACGATGGTGAGAGACCCCGCGACGCCAATCGCGGCGGCGACGAGCATGTCGCGGGTGGATGGTCGGCCACCCGCTGCGACCGGTGCGACGTGCACCAACCGCCCGTCATCCGTCTGCGACGCCACCGCGTCCCCGGCTCCCCCTCCGGAGAGGGGTTCTCCGGTCGATCCACGTTTTCCGTTCATCGTCGCCGCCTCGCTTCCGTTGCCGATTCCCGATCAGGAACACCACCTGAACTAGTATTAGGTTAGGCAATCCTTATCGCATTACGCCAGGCCCAATTTACTGACCTTACCCCCCTCACCCCCGTTACCGTGATGGTGCCCCTCACGGGGCGCGGTCACCGAGCCCGGTATGGCTTATCTGCGTGAACATTTCCATAATCCGGGGGTGTTGCCACCGGACACCGGGGACAACCGCTGACAGCTAATAGGGACACGGACCAAACAGAGGTCTCGTCGTAACGTGGGTACCTGCAACGGATGTCCAAGACACCGGCGACCAGCCGCAACAGAAGGACACCACCATGGAACCGTCCACAACACCCGAAATCATCATCGGCCTCGACGTCGGCAAAACCGGCCACCATGCCTGCGCGCTGACCAACACCGGCGAGAGAGTTTACGACAAACCACTGCCCCAAGGCGAAGCCGCACGGCGCGAAATCTTCGCGTCCATGCAAGCCCACGGCAGCGTTCTCATGGTCATCGATCAACCCAACACGATCGGCGCCCTGCCCATCGCCGTGGCCCGCGACTGCGGTTGCACGGTCGGAGACCTCCCCGACCTAGCCATGCGAAAAGCAGCCGATCTCTACCCTGGACGATCAAAAACCGCCGCCGGAATGCATTCATCATCGCCGACACCGCCCGCACCATGCCGCACACACTGCGGGCAGTCCACCGCGACGACGAGACACTAGCAGCGCTGAAGATGCTCGCCGGATTCCACGACGACATCGCCAAAGACGCCACCCGAACGAAAACCGCCTTCGCAGCGTGCTCACACAGGAGGATGGGGATGCGGACGAAATCTTGGAGGATTTCCCTGAACCGGGCTAGGGGACATTTGGGCATGCAGACAAAAATTGCCCTAGCGACGTTTCCGTTGCTAGGGCATTAGAAGTTGGTAGCGGGGGCAGGATTCGAACCTACGACCTCTGGATTCTTGGCTCGAAAAAGGCGGCAGGCAATATCGTCTGCTACCGCAATTTGGACGATGAGATTGAAGAAGCTATCGCGCGCTTTGGCGATGCTGAGGCCTATAACGTGGTTGTCCTGCAGTCTTATGACTACTACCGCGAGCTCTTTTCAGACGCGGTGAACAAGTTGCGAGAAATTGCTGTACCTGGAGAAATTCCTGCTAGTGAGAAGGCACAACGTGAGTTCGTCAAGCAGTTCAGCACGATTCTGCAACTGATTAACACACTCGATATGTTCGCGGAATTTGATGCAGATGACACACTGTCTCGTCGTGATTTCCAGGACTATCAGTCGGTTTACCTGCACCTTCACGATACAATGACACACACCAGTGAGGGTGACGTTATCGATATTGTTGAAGACTTGACTTTCGAGATTGCACTCGTTGGTAAATACGCGGTGGATGTGGATTACATCTTAGAGCTGGTTATGCAGCTTAAGGATGCGCGCGGCAACTTGAAGAAGGAAGACCGCGAGCGAGTGCAGCGTGAAGTGGATTCTTCGCCTAGCCTGCGCATGAAGTCTGACCTCATCGAGGCCTTTTTGAGCCAGCTCCAAGGTGATAGCACCCCGCAGGATTTCTATGAGATGGCTAGCAAGAAGTTCGTTGGTGAACTGGATGCTGTGGTTAAGCGCTTTAATCTTAAGCGTAACGAGACGTACCACTTTGTCACGCAAGGTATTGCTGACGGCCGATTGAGTGCGGCTGGTATGGGTGCTGCGCGCATTATGCCAGCGCAGCGACGCTTTGGGAGAGCATCGACTGCGACAGTGTCACGTGATGAGGTAGTCGCAGAGCTCAATCATCTACTAGAGCGCTTTGCCGATACCATCGAGTCGGACGTGTTAGTGAGCTAGTAAAAAGACCACCCGACTCAAGGCTGTTCGGTTTCTTGTCGGGATGCGCTTTCTTTTAGCGGGTGGAATTGGGGGTGAGCAGTAAAGAAAAGCGCAACGCCGGGGGTACAATAAATTTCTTCCATCCCCTGTTCTCTCAAGGAGATTTCTCATGAAAAAGCGAGCTCTCGTCGCTGCTCTATGCTGTCTTTCTACCGCCTCGACAACAGCGGTTGCCGCCCCGATCGCTACGGCTCAGACCGCCACCGCGAACAAGACCATGGCTAACCAGTATCAGCCCACCTTTACCGAGCCGAGCACTCCATTCGGAACTATCGGGGACAACACCTCAGAAAAAGTTTCTGTTCTAGGGATACCCAGCGGGACGAAATTGACCGCCCTTGAACCGAACTCGTCTGACGGAGGTAGCGAGAACCAGAAGCTCTACGCCAAGGAGCATTTTGGTCAAGTCTGGCTCCAGATATTCCCGTCAAGCTATAGCTACGGAAAGACAGTATCCAAAACTGTTGATTTCGCTGTCGAATACCCTGACGGATCGACTGAGATAGTAACGCATACGTTTACTGTTCATCCTGCCGAAAAGCACCAGCACAATCCGACTCTTGACGAAGACATTATTGAAGTCGGCAAGACTACTACCGTAAAGGTTCTGGATATTCCCTCCTCGTCCTCGGTGACCCCTTTGAAAGTGCCACAAGATTGGAACGTAAAGCAGGAGGGAAATACGTTTACTGTCACTCCTCCGGTCAAGGGAAACGGGGAGTTTGTCTACAAGGTAGCTTTCTCAGACGGAACCTCTAAGATCGTCACCAATAGTGTCCAGGCTAATAAGGTTGAGGTTGTGCCTGAGCCGACCACTCCGAAGGAAACGGAAAAGCCCCAACTGCCTGGGGAAAATACCGAAACGGAGCCAGCCGACGATAAGCAGTCTAGCTCTACTATCAGTGGTGGTTCTTCCACCGCTGGGATTATTGCCGGTGTTATCGGCGCAGTACTCGCTATTGCACTGTCCATTGGCGGCGCTGCCTTCGCGGGCCTTATCCCTGGCCTCAAACTCCCCTTCTAAAAGGAACAAATAGGGGCGCTCCCACACGTGGGAGCGCCCCTTTCTCTTTATTCGGTGAACGTCGCCCAGACGGAGAACGTGTAGGTAGCTTCGCACTCTCGGAACTATACGGAAAGGCATATGGTGTGACATATGTTCTAACCTGAGTTGGATCATTTTAGTGCGGAAGTCAGGG
>NZ_KV789229.1:0-200370 GCF_001807495.1 Corynebacterium sp. HMSC08C04
CAGAACACCGGTACCAAAAACTCGCATCTGACAGGAATCATGCTGTGGAGTAAACCAGCATTGTTCCAGCTATGCGGGTCGATTTTGTCCAAAAGCTAAATAAGCACGGAAAAACCATTGGTATTTCGGGGTGGGTGCGACACAATGAAAAATAAGTCACACTAGTGAAAAGTTGTATCTCTCACCACCGAGGAATTTTCCCATGGACTATGTATTGGCTCTGGGTGAAAACCCAGACTTTCCTATCTGGTTGCGGGCCTCGCACCTCATCAACTTCGTACTCATCGGTATGCTGCTGCGCTCCGGCATCGAAATGCTCTCTTCCTTGCCGCGTCTGTGGTGGCGCAGTGATTGCGCGCCTGGCACCGAGTGGATCAAATTTACAAAGCGTGAGCTGCCCAAAGAGGAGGGCGTTTACACCTCCCTTATGGATGAGCTTTCGGTCTCGCCGATGCTTTCCCTGCCCGGCCGCGAGAACATCGGATTGGGCCGCCACTGGCACGGCGCCGCGGTGATGCTGTGGGTGCTCAATGGCTTTGTCTACGTTACCCTGCTCTTTGCCACCGGCCTGTGGCGCCGGCTGATTCCGACCTCCTGGGATATAGTCCCTGAGGCCTGGGAATCGGCCAAGGTCTACTTGAGCCTGCAGGCACCCTCGCTGGAGCACTTCACGCCATACGACGCCCTCCAGCAGCTCGCGTACTCCTTCGTCATTTTCATCCTGGCGCCGTTTATGATGCTCACCGGCGTAGCCATGGCCCCGGCCGTGCGAGTGAAGTTCCCTCGCTACGTGAAGTTCTGGGGTGGCCACCAAGGTGCTCGCTCCCTGCACTTCATTGGAATGGTGCTGATGAGCGCGTTTATTGTTGTGCACGTCTTCCTCGTGTTCTTCGTTCACCGCGAGCACAACATGGTCCACATGGTCTTCGGCGACGTGAGCGTGGAGCGCTACGCGCAGGCCTTTACCACCGTGGTCTTTACCATCGTGGTGGTCATTTTGTTCTGGATCTTCTTGTCCTACTGGTCCCTGGCGGATCGCGCCCGTGCCCAGCGCATCGTGGTGAAGTTTACCGAGCTCGGCCGCAAGCTCTTCCTGAACTGGTTGAAGGTTTCGCCTTCTACCCAGCAGGCTTATACCGATAAGGACATTTCCAAGTTTCACTGGACTAACGGCCTGCCGCCGACGCCCGATGAGTCGCCGGAGTGGACCAAGTTCCGCGAGAATGACTGGAAGGGCTACGAAATCACGCTGGCTGATGACATTAATGGCGTAGAGAAGGTCGTCACCATCGAGCAGCTACGTGAGTTGCCGCAGCAGTCCTACGTGGCAACGCATACTTGCATGCAGGGTTGGTCGGCGACCTCCCGCTGGGCTGGGCCTTCCATCGAGGACGTGCTAAGCCTGTTGGGACCACGCCCAGAAGGCGCCAACTACGTCATGGTCGAGTCCTATGGCCTAGCGCAGAAGATGTACGACAACCGCCCGCGCGAGCCCTTCTATGCCTGCTTTAGCATTGACGACGCCCTGGATGCACAGTCTGTCATCGCCCTGTCCCGCAACGGCCATGAAGTCGACATCCATCTCGGTGCCCCGGCGCGCTGCCGCGTGGAATCCAACCACGGCTACAAGGCCGTGAAGTGGGTTTCCAAGGTTAGCTGGATCGCTGATTACGCAGGCTACGGCGACGGCCGCGGCGGTACCCGCGAGGATTCTGCGCTGCAGGCGTTCAACGGCCGTATCTAAGTTCGGGAATCTAACGGCAAAAGTCGTACAATTTGACTCATGTCGATTATTGTTTCCACTCACTACCACGTCAGCGGCGTAAAGAATGACAACGATGTCCGCAAAGCGCTGCAGGCACTCTATGACATCTTCGCTTCCGGTGGCCTGGGCCAGGCCACCTTCGAAATTACGGACCATGAGTATGCCCGCCTTGTGGTCAAGCACAAGGACGATGTGATCCCCTCCGTCCCGGCGATGAACGAGGCCCTGGCTAAGGCTGGCAACTACGAAATCGTCCAGTAGTTTGAGCCTTTAAGGCCTGTTAAGGCCACTGGACCGGTGAGGCGCCAACCGCCTCTCGGGCAATATCGTCGATGCCGTGCAGGATGTGCTTCATGCCGCGGCCCAGGCTGGTCAATAGCTGGGCGTCGGTAAGCCCGCCGCCTGCCATGACCGCGTAATCCAAGCGCACCTGCAGGCCGTCGACGTTCGAGTGACAAAACGCCGCCGCCGAATGATGCGTGCGGTTCCAGTCGTTGCACGTTAAAAATATGCGGGTGAAATCCTCACCCTTTAAGTTCGGGTCCCAGTGGCCCTTGATGATTAGGCTCGGGCCCACATCGAGCACGAATGCAAATAAAACATCGTTTATCCAGGCATAAACGGATTGCTCGGCGTCCGTCTGGAAGCGATTGATGCCTAGCCTGCGCAGGATATCCTCCACCCGTGCGATGTCCACGGGCAGCACCTCCGCTGTTGCGCTTTCCGACGCCGGCGAATCCTCCGCTGGGGATGGCTGGCTGCGGAGGGAAGGGAAGGCGTCGGCAAGCGCGTTCAAAAACAACCTCGCATTGCGCAAAGCCGGCACCAGCGCTGCCTCCAACTGGGAATCCTGCGGCTCGTCCTGAACCACCAAGAATGTATGCCCCCACAGCGTGACCGCAGTGGGGTCGGCATAATCCACCACCACGCGCGGCGAGATGCAGTCGTGGTTCCAGTCGTTGGCGAATTCGCCGAGCGCTGCTATATCTTCGAAGCCCAAGTGGCCTTGGTGGGTGGTATAAAAATGCAACACCGGCTCGCCCGCAGCGTCGAGGCTCACGCGGGTTTCACCCGCTGTGGAATGTGGAAAAATCACTAGCTCATCAGTGGCTTTAATGGAATGAATACCCAAGCGGGAAGCGATCTCGCACATGCGAGCCAGGAGCCTCGTGCTCGTGGCGGACTCGCAGCTGGCATCTGAATCGAATTCATCCATGCGCTGGGCCCTGCCTTCCATAATTTGCTTAAGCGATAGTGCAATAAGGGGAGAGAAGCTGTGGCCCAATTCTATTACCAAAACTCGCCCTACCGCTGGGGAATCGGCGTTAGTATATTGGTCTAGCTATAGAAAGGGCTCGGACTATGTTGCACACCATCGATCTGCGCGGAAAGACTTTAAGCCCCGCCCGCCTGCGCCGAGTCATGCCACGCGGCGGCGCTGACGTTGCGGCTTATCTGGACAAGGTAGCACCGATGGTGCATGCGGTGCGGGAAAAGGGCGCGGCTGCGGCATTGGACTATGGCGAGCATTTCGATCGTGTACGCCCGGCCGCCGTGCGCGTTTCCCAAGCCGCGCTCACTGCAGCCGCCGCCGGGCTGGAGCCTCGGGTCCGTGCCGCTATCGAGGAATCCATCAAGCGCGTGCGCAAGGTGCACGCGGAGCAGAAGCCGGCCGCGCACACTACGACGCTTGGCCCGGGAGCCACGGTGACGGAGGTCTTCCAGCCGATAGAGCGCGTGGGCCTTTATGTTCCAGGTGGCAAGGCGGTTTATCCTTCCTCGGTCATCATGAATGCCGTTCCCGCGCAGGAGGCGGGCGCTTCCAGCCTGGTGGTGGCCTCGCCGCCGCAGGAGCAGTTCGCTGGCATGCCGCATCCGACAGTGCTGGCAACCTGCCACATGCTGGGCGTCGACGAGGTATGGGCCGTCGGCGGGGGACAGGCCGTAGCCTTGCTAGCCTACGGCGATGAGGAACCGGTGACGGGCGAGGCCTCCCTCGAGCCGGTAGATATTATTACTGGCCCTGGCAATATCTTCGTCACCGCAGCCAAGCGCCTGGTACGCGGCGTGGTGGGCACCGATGCGGAGGCAGGGCCCACAGAGATTGCCATCCTCGCGGATTCCACGGCAAACCCGGTCTATATTGCCTACGATCTAATCTCCCAGGCAGAACACGATCCGCTGGCGGCGAGCGTGCTCATCACTGACTCGCCGGAGCTTGCCGCGCTTGTCGACGCCGAGGTTTCCACGCGCTACCTTGTCACCCGCAACGCCGAGCGGGTGCGCGAGGCGCTGGAAGGCCAACAATCGGGAATCATTCTGGTCGATGACCTAGAGGCCGGAATCGCGGTTGCCAATGCCTATGCCGCAGAGCACCTGGAAATCCACACCAATGATGCCCGCGCTGTGGCCGAACGCATTAAGCATGCTGGCGCGATTTTCGTCGGGGAGTACGCACCGGTGCCGCTGGGGGATTATTCCGCAGGCTCCAACCACGTGCTGCCAACTTCTGGAACTGCCCGCTTTAGCGCCGGGTTATCCACTCATACTTTCCTGCGCCCAGTAAACCTCATCGAGTATGACCGAGCGGCGCTGGCAGAGATCTCTGACAACGTCATCGCCTTCGCCGCCGCCGAACAGTTGCCAGCCCATGGCGAATCCATCGCCGCCCGTTTTCAAGGAATATAGCCATGACCCAACTTTCTGATCTGCCCCTGCGTAAAGAGCTGCGCGGCAAGTCTGCCTACGGTGCGCCGCAGCTGCGTGTGGCCAACCAGCTCAACACCAACGAAAACCCCTATTCGCCTTCTGCCGCCCTCGTAGCGGATCTCGTGCGCAGCATCGAGGAGCAGGCAAGCACGCTCAATCGCTATCCGGATCGCGACGCCACCGAGCTACGCCGCGCGCTGGCTGAGTACTTAAGCGCCCAAACCGGCACCAAACTGAAAGCGGAAAACCTCTGGGCGGCAAATGGCTCCAACGAGGTTCTGCAGCAACTCCTGCAGGCCTTCGGCGGCCCAGGGCGTAAAGCCCTGGGCTTTAGCCCCAGCTACTCCATGCACCCCATCTTGTGCGCGGGCACCCGCACCGAGTTCATCGATTGCCCACGCGGTGCGGATTTCCGCATCGACGTGCCCCGAGCACTGGAAGCTATAGCGCAGCACCGCCCCGACATCGTGTTTATCACCACGCCGAATAATCCCACCGGCGATGTCACGCGTCTTGCAGACATCGAAAAACTGGTCCAGGCCGCGCCGGGAATCATCATCGTGGACGAGGCCTACATGGAGTTTTCTTCCTCGCCCTCGGCTGCCCACTTGATTGCGAAATATCCCACCAAGGTGGTGGTCTCGCGCACCATGTCCAAGGCCTTCGACTTCGCCGGCGGGCGCCTGGGATACTTCGTGGCTGACCCAGCCTTCATCGAGGCCGTTATGCTCGTGCGCCTTCCTTATCACCTTTCCACGCTTTCCCAGGCCGCGGCCATCGTCGCGCTGCGGCATAGCGCTGAGACACTGGAAACGGTGCACAAGCTGGCCACGGAGCGCGAACGCGTCGTCGCCAAGCTGCAGGAACTGAGATATTTTGTGGTAGAAAGCGAGGCCAACTTCGTGTTCTTTGGCCGCTTTGCAGATCAGCACGCGGTCTGGGAGCAGTTTTTGAGTAGCGAGGTGCTGATTCGCGACGTCGGCCAGCACGGATTTCTGCGAGCCACCATCGGGCTGCCGGCAGAAAACGATGCCTTCCTTGCGGCGGCAGCGAAACTTAGCGGTACAGTAACTGCGGAAGGAGAAGACTAATGGCAAACCGCATCGGCAAAGCGGAAAGGGTGACCAACGAGTCCCAAATCCGCGTCGAAATAAACCTCGACGGCAGCGGGGACGCAGACATCAGCACCGGCCTGCCATTCTTCGACCACATGCTGGGCGCGATGTGCACCCACGGCAGCTTCGACCTCATGGTCCACGCCCAAGGCGATACCCACATCGATGCCCACCACACGGTGGAAGACACCGCGATTGTGTTGGGCCGCGCGCTTGCCGACGCCGCCGGCAACAAAGCTGGCATCCGCCGCTTCGGTTCGCAGCTTTTGCCCATGGATGAGACATTGGTAGAAGCAGTGGTGGATCTTTCCGGCCGCGCCTACTTCGTGATGAACGGCGAGCCGGAGCATCTACAATGGCAGATTATTGGCGGCCACTATGCCACAGTCATCAACCGCCACTTCTTCGAAACATTGGCCACACACGCGGCAATGACCTTGCACCTCAACGTGCGCTACGGGCGCGACCCGCACCACATCACCGAGGCAGAATTCAAGGCGGTAGCCCGTGCGCTGCGGCAGGCCGTCGAACCGGATCCCCGAGTAAAGGGGATTCCTTCCACGAAGGGAGCTTTATAATTTCTGGGAACTTTTTGATTTTGGTCCTGTTCTTGGTGGCAGGACTTCTTTTTGGTGGTGCCTGGTCTGCTTATCAGCAAGGCTCTAAGTTCTTTACCATCGTGGCTGCTGTGCTCGGCGCGGTATCCATCGCAGCGGCGCTGGCGTGGATGTTTGGTGTGATGGGCCAGTGAGCAACGCGAAGCAGTCCATCTGGAAGGTCCCGGGCTATACCGCCACGATGGTCGCCGTTGCGGCGGCCTTTGGCGCGTGGTCCATTCTGCTGCCGGTGGTCCCGCTGGCGGTTCTAGACTCGGGCGGCTCGGCAACCCTGGCAGGCGCCTCGACCGGCGCTTTCATGGCTGCCACGGTTATCACCCAGACTTTGACCCCGCGCATGTTGCGTACCTTTGGCTACCGTCCCGTCATGGCGGCGGCCGCGCTGCTGCTCGGTGTTCCGGCCTTCGGCCACTTGCTTGGTAACGCCGCCGTTGTCGTGCTTGTCTTTTCCGCCCTGCGCGGGATTGGCTTCGGCGCGTTGACAGTTTCGGAAAGCGCGCTGATCGCAGAAATCGCCCCCTCGCGGCTGCTGGGCAAGGCCACCGGAATGATTGGCGTCTTTGTCGGATTCGCCCAGATGGTCTTCTTGCCGGCCGGCATTGCGATGGGGCAGGCTTGGGGCTTTGAAACCGCGTACATCACCGCTGGCATCATCGGCATCATTGGCTTCGTGATGTGTTTGCGTGTGCCATCGCTGAAGGCGGCGTCGTCAAGCGTGGCGAACCGTGAGACCGGAGCCGTCGCTCCGATGTGGAAACTCTTCGCCGTGCCGGCCCTAGCTCTTACCACCTTCTCCATGAGCTACGGCGTGGTCTCCACGTTCATTGCCCCCGCGGCGCGAGAACTGGACCCAGCCACCGGCGCGGCCGTCGGCGGCCTGCTGCTTTCCTTAGTGGGTGCTGCGACGATGGTGATGCGTTACTTCGCAGGCGCGGTGGCAGACCGCCTTGGCAAACCCGGCACTTTGTATATCCCGGCCCAGCTCGCGGCCGCCGGTGGCGTGGCGTTGATTGCCTTCACGCTCGCGCAAGGCTGGTCGCTGTGGCTGCTGGTTTGTGGTGCCGTAATTTTCGGCGGTGCCTTTGGCATCGCGCAAAACGAGGCGCTGCTGGCGATGTTCGACCGCGCGCCTCGCGAAAAGATTTCCGAGGCCTCCGCGGTGTGGAATATTTTCTACGACGCGGGCACCGGCCTGGGCTCCACGGTGCTGGGCGCGTTGGTCGCCAGCACCGGCTATAGCGGCGCGTTTGGTGCGGGCGCTGCGATTATCGCGGGCGGGCTGTTGCTGACCGTCAGCGATACGCTGCTGGGACGTACCCGCGTTAGCGAGACACACGATATTAAGACCCGTTTGCGAAGGTTGCGTAAGGTATAGCCCATGACAGGCAAGAATGTTGTTGTGCTGGACTACGGTGCCGGCAATCTGCGTTCGGCGCAGCGCGCGCTTGAACACGCAGGCGCGCAGGTCACCGTCACTGCGGATCCTCAGGTGGCCGTTGCTGCCGACGGCCTCGTGGTCCCCGGAGTCGGCGCCTTTGCCGCGTGCATGGAGGGGCTGAAAAGGGCCCAGGGCCCGCGGATCATCGGCCAGCGCTTGGCCGGTGGCAGGCCGGTGTTGGGGATCTGCGTGGGCATGCAAGTGCTTTTCGACGCCGGCTTCGAGCACGGCATTGCCACCGATGGTTGCGGGGAGTGGCCCGGCCGGGTGGAAAAGCTGCAGGCTGACGTGCTTCCGCATATGGGCTGGAATACCGTGGAATTTGCTGCGGACTCGGCGATGTTCGCGGGGATTTCTCCGCAAGAGCGCTTCTATTTCGTGCACTCCTATGCGGCCCGCCGCTGGGAGCTGGAAACCGAAATCACCGAGCCGCCGCGGGTGGCCTGGGCTGAGCACGATGGGGACCGTTTCGTGGCGGCCGTGGAAAATGGCGCGCTGTGGGCCACCCAGTTCCACCCGGAGAAGTCCGGCGAGGTAGGAGCGCAGTTGTTGCGCAACTGGATTAATACGCTTTAAGTAGGATTTGAAACCATGACCTTTACTTTGTTGCCGGCCGTCGACGCCGTTGACGGCCAGGCTGTGCGACTTGACCAAGGCGCGGCCGGAACCGAAAAGAACTATGGCACCCCGCGCGAGGCCGCGCTCAAGTGGCAGGAGCAGGGAGCTTCATGGCTGCACTTTGTCGACCTCGATGCGGCTTTTGGCCGCGGTTCTAATCACGCGCTGATGGCGGAGATCACCGCGGAGCTTTCGATGCAGGTGGAACTGAGCGGCGGAATTCGCGACGATGAGTCTTTGGAGCGTGCGCTTGCCACCGGTGCGCGGCGGGTCAACATCGGCACCGCGGCGCTGGAGAAACCGGAGTGGGTCGAGGAAATGCTGGAAAAGCACGGCGACAAAATTGCCGTGGACTTAGCGGTGCAGCTAGAAGAAGGCGAGTGGCGCTGCCGCGGCAACGGCTGGGTATCGGATGGCGGAGACCTCTGGGAGGTACTCGAGCGCCTCGATGCGGCAGGCTGCCAGCGCTTCGTGGTCACCGACGTCACCAAAGACGGCACCCTCGAAGGGCCCAACGTGGAGCTGCTGCGTGAGGTTGCTGCGGCTACCGAGGCAAAGATTACGGCCTCGGGCGGCATCTCTAGCCTGGATGATCTTCGCGAGCTGGCGCTGTATGAAAACGAGGGCATCGATTCCGCGATTGTCGGGAAAGCGCTCTATGAGCAGCGCTTTAGCCTCGAAGAAGCAATCGCGGCGGTGGCGGAGGTAGAGCCGCTGCCGGAAGAGGATTACATCGACCCCATTGACACCTATTAAAGCGAGGAGCGCCAATTCATGACTCAACCGCGTGAGCTCGTGGCTTTTGCCGAGGCGGCCGTTGACCAAGTAAGCGAATTATTCCGCGCCGGCCTCGGCGCGCCGCCTGCCCATTTCAAGGGCGAGGGCGATTTTGCCACGGAAGTGGACCTGCAGATCGAGGCGCAGCTGCGCCAGCATCTCACCCAGCTCACAGGCATTCCGGTTTATGGCGAGGAGTCTGCCTCGCCTTCCGGCGTGTTTGCGTCCGAGGAGACCATGTGGGTGGTCGATCCCATTGATGGCACTGCGAACTATTCCGCGGGCAACCCGCTGTGCGGCGTTCTGGTCAGCCTCGTCCATGACTCCCGCCCCGTAGTTGCGGTGGCGGACTTCCCGCTGCTGACGCGCCGCGTGGTGGCTGCCGAGGGCATGGGCCTGCGCTCGGTTGGCGGACCTGCCACAGGCTTTGGCGGCGGCGCGGATTCTCTCGGTTTTGACGAAGGCCGCGGGCACGTCGGCTGCTCTTCGCACCTGCCCACGGATATCTTCCACGAGCTGCGCGAGACCGGGCTGCGCCCACGCATGACCGGCTCCGTGGGGGTTGATTCGGCTTTCGTGGCGCAGGGCGTCTTCGACGGCGTGGTGAACTTCTCGCCGCATCCGTGGGACAACGCCGCGGGCGCTCTGCTCATCAAGGCCGCTGGCGGCATCGCGACCGACCCCGAAGGCAACGACTGGGCACCGGGCGCCCGCGGTCTGGTCGCCGGCACCCCTCAGGTGCACGCCACGATTCTCGACATCGTGGCCCGCCACAGTCAAAAATCTTAAAAAGGAGGATGCCATGGCCTTGGCCGTGCGTGTTATCCCTTGCCTCGATGTGGACAACGGCCGCGTGGTCAAGGGCATAAACTTTGAAAACCTGCGCGATGCCGGCGACCCAGTAGAGTTGGCCGCCCGCTACGAAGAACTCGGTGCCGATGAACTGACCTTCCTCGACGTCAGCGCCTCGAAAGAAGGCCGGGGCACCATGCTCGAGGTGGTGCGACGTACCGCAGACCAGGTCTTTATCCCACTGACCGTGGGCGGCGGCGTGCGTTGCATCGACGACGTCCGTAAGCTGCTGCGCGCCGGCGCCGATAAAGTAGCCGTCAACTCCGCGGCGTTTTCCCGCCCGGAGCTGCTGCGCGAGCTTGCCCGGGTCTTCGGCTCCCAATGCATCGTCCTATCCGTCGACGCCCGCAGAACCCCACGCATGCCTTCCGGCTTCGAGGTCACCACCCACGGCGGCACGCGCTCCGCTGAACTCGACGCCATCGAATGGGCGGCCCGCGGCGCGGAGCTGGGTGTCGGCGAGATTCTGCTGAACTCCATGGACGGTGACGGCACGAAGGCAGGCTTCGACATCGAGCTCATCAAAAAGGTGCGTGCTGCGGTGTCTATCCCCGTCATCGCCTCCGGCGGAGCGGGCAAGGCAGCCGACTTCCCACCGGCTATTGCAGCTGGCGCCGACGCCGTCCTCGCGGCCTCCATCTTCCACTTCGGCGAGGTGGAAATCGCCGAGGTGAAGGATGCCCTCGCGGCGGCCTCCTACGAGGTACGCAAGTGAGTAGCCCGGCAGACTTCGAGCTAGACCCGGGCGTCGCTAAGCTGCTCAAGCGCAACGCCGACGGCCTGGTTCCCGCCATCGCCCAGTCCGAGCAAGGCGAGGTGTTGATGTTGGCATGGATGGATGACCACGCACTCGCGCACACCTTGGCCACGCGCAAGGGCACCTATTACTCGCGTTCGCGGCAGGACTATTGGATAAAAGGCCAGACCTCGGGGCATACCCAAGAAGTACTGGGGGTGCGGCTGGATTGCGATGGCGACACCATCCTGATTACAGTTCGCCAAGAAGGCGCGGCCTGCCATACCGGAGACCGCACTTGTTTCGATTCTCGTGACCTTTTGGGAGGCGCATTTTAGATGGCACGCCGTCTTGGCCCACTTTTAATTGCTGCAGGCGCAATCCTGCTGTGGCTTTCATCCCGCATGACGTGGGCTACCGCTGCCGTAGAAGACGATAAGTCCGGCTCCAGCACCGTCGACATGGTGGGTTCCTTCTGGTCCCTCGAGCTAATCGCGCTGACCCTTGTGCTTTTGGCTGGTTCGGTCGCCGTGGCGGCCCTGCGTCGCACCTCCCGCCGCATCGTGGCCGTCATTTGCGCGCTGGCCGCAGCCGCCGTGGCGTGGAGCCCAGTCTCCCTGCTGACCTACGGCGCCGACGCCGCTCGCGCCCAAGAACTCCTGCGCGCCGGCTCCTCCGACGAGAATGCCGTCAACGGTGCGCATATCTCCGAGTGGGCCACCGTCCTCAGCACCGAGGCCGCAAAGGCTGGCCCCATTCTTGCCATCTTCGGCGCAGCGTGCGCGCTGTTTGGGGCGATGCTGCTGGTGCGCAAACCGGGCGTCGACAAGCCCCGCTCGACCAAGTACGAAAGCCCGGCCGCCCGCCAGGAGCGCATCGCCGAGGAACTAGAGACCACCACCGATTCCGGTCGCGTGATGTGGGATGCGCTCGACGCCGACATTGACCCCACGGACGTAAAACGCCCCTGAATTTCTATTTCGCGGGCCATCGCGATAGCCTAAGTGTGATCTCAAACGCCCCTGTGGAGGGAGGTGCTGATGTCCACTCCGATCGCCGTAGACCACCTGATAGCAGGTGTGCTTGACGACGTCGCCGTGCGCGAAGCCCGCGTCTCCTTCCAAGACATCAAAGCGCGCTCGCGTTCCATGAGCGAGCCTCGCGACGTCCGTGCTGCGCTGTTACGCCAGGGCTGCTCCGTGATTACCGAAATCAA
This sequence comes from Corynebacterium sp. HMSC08C04, assembly GCF_001807495.1. Taxonomy (NCBI): domain Bacteria; kingdom Bacillati; phylum Actinomycetota; class Actinomycetes; order Mycobacteriales; family Corynebacteriaceae; genus Corynebacterium; species Corynebacterium sp. HMSC08C04. Next base: position 11,844 of record NZ_KV789229.1, read on the forward strand.
ACGCGCCGTGCCTTATGCCGGCGAAATCGCACATCTGGACTCTCCGGAGTCGGTGGCGCAGATTGCCGCGCAGCTAGCTGCCACGGGGGTCCACCTGATGGCCTGCCAGACCGACAGGCGGCGCTTCCACGGTTCTTTGGAGGATATGCGCCAGGCCCGCGAGGCGATCGATATCCCGATGATTTGCCGCGACATCATCGTGGACCCGTACCAGATCCACGAGGCGCGCTGCTATGGCGCGGATGCGGTGCCGCTGCAGGTGGAGATCTTGGAGCAAGCGCGGTTGGAGGCGCTGCTCGATCGCATTGAATCGCTGGGAATGACCGCAATTTTAGAGGTGCGCACCTGTGATGAAGTCGACCGCGCCATCAAGGCCGGTGGCAGCGTGGTGGCCATTAACGCATGGTCGGTGGCCTCGGATGCCATCAACCGCGAGGCCTTCTCCGAGATTGTGCCGGGGCTGCCGGAATCCATCGTGCGCATCGCAATCGGCGGAGTGAATTCGCCACGTAACGTGTTGAGATATGCCTCCCAGGGCGCCGATGCGGTGCTGGTAGGAGAGGCCATCATGGCGGCCCAAGACCCCGCCGCCGCGGCGCGTTCCTTGGTCGCTGCTGGCCAGCACCCGGCGTGCCCTTCGCGGAAGTCTCTTTAGTGGCTTTGTCCCGCCGGATAAGGCAAACTGTCTAGCGTGCAAATTCTGGCAAACATCCCGTCCCCGCCGCAGGGCGTGTGGCATTTAGGTCCGTTTCCGCTGCGTGCTTACGCACTTTGTATCATTGTCGGCATTCTGGTGGCGATGTGGATGACGCAGCGCCGCTACGTTGCGCGTGGCGGCAATTCCGATGTCGTGTGGGATGCGGCCATCGTTATCATCCCGGCGGGCATCGTCGGCGGGCGCTTGTATCACGTGATTACGGATCACCAGAAGTATTTCTGTGCCGACTGTAACCCGGCCGATGCCTTGAAAATCACCAACGGCGGCCTCGGTATTTGGGGCGCGGTGGCGCTCGGCGTGTTCGCGATTTGGGTGATGTTCAAGATTAAAAAGGTGCCCATGGCGCCGTTTGCCGACGCCGTCGCTCCCGGCCTCATCCTTGCCCAAGCCATCGGGCGGCTCGGCAACTGGTTTAACCAGGAGCTTTACGGCCGGCCCACCGACGTTCCGTGGGCGCTGGATATTTACTACCGCATCAACGAGGCAGGGGAGTATGCGCCGGTCTCGGGCCGCTCAACTGGGGAAGTAATAACGTCCGTGCACCCGACCTTCCTCTACGAGCTGGTCTGGAATGTTGCCGTGTGCTTGTTCTTACTGTGGGCGCAAAAGGCGTGGAAGCTGGGGTACGGCCGAGTGTTTGCGCTCTATGTGGCGGGGTATACGCTGGGTCGTTTCTTCGTTGAGAATATGCGCTCGGATGAGGCCACGATGGTCTTCGGCCTGCGAATCAACGTCATTGTTTCAGTAGTGCTTTTCATCGTGGCGCTGGTGGTATTTTTCAAGCTTCCGCGCGGGCAGGAGACTCCCGCTGAGGTAGATCCTGCGCGTAACGGGCCGAAAGCGCTCGGTGAGTCGCAGGAATCACACTAAGCAGTGTACGTTGCCCATTCATGCCCGCTTTTAAGCGGGCATTTCTGGTTTTGTTGGCTTTGGCAGTGGCCGTTGCCGGCGAACGCGGGTAGGTTGGGTTTCGTTAGCATTCCCGATGTGAATAGGGCTTTTAATGTTGGATAGAAGAACCAAAATCGTTTGTACCTTAGGTCCCGCTGTGGCAAGCAAGGACGGAATCCTGCGCCTCGTGCAAGAGGGCATGGACGTCGCTCGCCTTAACATGTCCCACGGCGAGCACACCGACCACGAAGCCAATTATCGCTGGGTACGTGAGGCCACCGATGAAACTGGCCGCGCCGTCGGCATCCTAGCCGACCTGCAGGGCCCGAAAATTCGCCTGGGTCGCTTCATCAACGGCGAGGAGATGTGGGCAGAAGGTGAAATCGTTCGCATCACCGTCGACGACGTCGAAGGCACCCACGACCGCGTCTCCACCACCTACAAGAACCTCGCGAAGGATGCGAAGGCTGGCGACCGACTGCTTATCGACGACGGCAAGGTCGCCGTGGTCTGTAAAGAAGTAGATGGCAACGACGTCGTCTGTGAGGTCACTGAAGGTGGCCCCGTATCCAACAACAAGGGCGTTTCCCTGCCCGGCATGGATATTTCCGTGCCGGCTCTATCCGAAAAGGACATCGCCGACCTGCGCTTCGCTCTGCAGCTCGGCGTCGACATGATCGCGCTGTCCTTCGTGCGCTCGCCAGCCGACGTCGACCTAGTCCACGCCATCATGGACGAAGAGGGCCGTCGCGTGCCGGTCATCGCGAAGCTGGAGAAGCCGGAGGCGGTCGATGCTCTGGAGTCCATCGTCCTTGCTTTCGACGCTATCATGATTGCCCGTGGTGACCTGGGCGTCGAGGTGCCGCTCGAGCAGGTGCCGCTGTTCCAGAAGCGCGCCATCCAAATCGCGCGTGAAAACGCTAAGCCGGTCATCGTGGCAACCCAGATGCTGGATTCCATGATCAGCAACCTGCGCCCGACCCGCGCGGAAGCATCAGATGTGGCCAATGCCGTGCTCGATGGCGCCGACGCCGTCATGCTCTCCGGCGAAACTTCCGTGGGCATCGACCCACAGAACGTCGTGCGCACTATGTCTCGTATCGTGCAGAACGCTGAGTCCGATGGCCAGGTGCCGCCGCTTTCGCACGTTCCGCGCACCAAGCGCGGAGTGGTGTCGTACTCGGCGCGCGACATCGCTGAGCGCCTGAATGCGAAGGCAATCGTTGCCTTCACCACCTCCGGCGATACCGCAAAGCGCGTGGCGCGTTTGCACTCCAAGCTGCCGCTGCTGGCGTTTACCCCGTTCCCGGAGGTGCGCTCGCAGCTGGCCCTGACCTGGGGCGCACAGACTTTCCTGAGCGATGCCGTGGACTCCACCGACGACATGATGGCTACCATCGACCGCTCGCTGCTGGCCATGGATAGTTACAAGGAAGGCGACCTCATCGTCGTCATCGCTGGCACCCCGCCGGGAATTGCGGGCAACACCAACATGATTCAGTGCCACATGTTGGGTGAAAGCCGCTAACCGAGCTCCTTGAGCGCGCTTCGCCGGCGCTCGGTAATCGCTGGCCCGTCAGCCCTGTGGCCTTCCTGCTTTTGCGCAGGGAGGCCTCTTTTTGTGGATAACTTTGTGGCCGCGTCATCGGAAAGCGCGTTTTAGCCTCTTTTAGGCGAAGTTATCCACAGACCAAAAATTGATGCTTGTGGCGGTCTTGTGAGTGCTTTTAGCGTGAAAGGTATGAACCTTCAGACGTATTTGCAAGCACGGGCGCGCGGCGTGGATCTTCTCGCCGAGGCGGCCGCGCTAAGCAAGTCTGAAATCATGGCATTAGGCGCAAGCCCCGATGACGCCGACCATCTCATCCGCCTCGCCGAGCCTTATTTTGGCAAGACGCCGTATACCCGCAAACAGGCTCGTGCGCTCGCCGGCGCGCGGCGCCGTGGCCATGGATTGAGCGTGCTGGCCCGAATCGAAAAATACGTCGCGCGGGTGCGCAACCACCATCACGCGTGGGACCTAAGAGTCGAGTTGTGCCACGTGCCAGCCAATAACGTGGACGGGCTCGCGCGCGCTCGGCTACGCGAGCTCCTCACTCCGCCGTAGCCCCAGCCGCAGGTATCGCATACCCGGTACTCCAACGGCCTGGGCGCAATCCGTATCACCGATAAGGCGATGACCATCGAGGACTTTCGCGCCATCATTTCGCATGCGGACGGCGCCCTTGAGGGTTTTCGCGCGTTGGTGGCCGGAAACGCGAGCGGCGGGGCCGTTAAAGTATCGACCTCGGCGATTGTTTATCTTGACCAACTCGACCGCATCGTAAATGGTGAGGGTGAGGAGGTCACCATTGAGCTGAGTAACGGCGCGGTGGTCTCTGGCGCGCAGTATATTCAGCGCGCGCTGGCCCAGCATGGGGAGGCCGTCCTCGTGCATCCGCTGGCTGGGCCGGTCGATGCTTTCCGAACCCAGCGCATCGCAAACGATAAACAGCGTGCCATGCTCAAAGCGAAGTTCCGCGAGTGTGTGTGGCCGGGATGTTCCGTGCCTTTCGATGACTGCCAAATCCACCACATTGAAGCCTGGAACCACGGCGGGCACACCAACCTCCAAAATTTGGTGCCACTTTGCGCCTATCACAACGGGCTCAACCAGGATGACCCGCTAGGGCCCGCGCATCGCGGACGCATCACGCTTATCGACGGCCGCCTTGCCTGGCTTTCACCCAAAACCGGCAGGCCGTTGTTTCTAAAACACAACCTCCGCCCGCCACCCTAGGTTTGCGCCGGGCCGCCCCTGCCGGTCGCTCGTGCAAACGGAGCCACGGGTTGCACGGCGGGGGTGTCAGTAGCGGCGGTTGAGTAGCGGCGGTTGAGTGGCGGCGGTTGAGTGGCGGGGCCGCGTAGGGCGGGGAAAGCCAAAAAGGCGCTAGGTGAAATGCCTAGCGCCTACTGGTCGTGGTTACTTACTAATTGGGGTGGGGTCGAGCTTCCAGACTTCGGCGGCGTAATCGGCAATCGTGCGATCAGAGGAGAAGCGGCCGGAAAGGCAGATATTCAGCCATGCCTTCTTGGCCCAGTCGAGTGGGGCGTCGACGTAGTCCTGCGCCATGCGGTCGCGGGTCTTCCGGTAAGAGTCGAAGTCACCGAGAACGTAGTAGGTGTCTTGGGCGTGGATGCCCTGGCCGTCGAGAAGCGAGGAGCGCAAGTCTCCGAACATGCCGGAATTCTCGTGGCCTAAAGTGCCATTGTTGAGGGCATCCAGAACGCGCTTCAAACCCGAGACGGATTCGTAGAGCTCGCCAGGGTTATAAGACTCTCGCAGTGCTGGCAGCTCCTCGTTGGAAGCGCCGAAGATATACGCGTTGTCCTCGCCGACTGCCTCTACGATTTCGACGTTTGCCCCGTCCATCGTTCCCAAGGTGAGCGCGCCATTCATCATGAACTTCATGTTCGAGGTGCCGGATGCTTCCTTACCCGCCACCGAAATCTGCTCCGAGATGTCGGCGGCCGGGATGATGTGCTCGGCAGGGGAGACGTTGTAATTTTCCACGAACACAACGCGAATGACATCGCGGGTGTCCTCGTCGTTATTGACCAGCTCAGCGATGGAGTTGATGAGCTTGATGATCTCCTTAGCACGGACATAGCCCGGGGCGGCCTTCGCACCAAAGATGAAGGTACGCTTCGGCACGGACTCGCCGTCTTCTTTGATACGGAAATACAAGTCCAGGATATAAAGCGCATTCAACAGCTGACGCTTGTACTCGTGCAGGCGCTTGATCTGCACGTCGAAGATAGAATCCGGGTCGACTTCCGCGCCCTGATGCTGCATGATCCACTCTGCGAAGTCGACTTTGTTTTTGTGCTTTACCTCCATGAGCTTGCGCAGAACCTTCTTGTTCTCAGAAAGCTGGGTAAGCGAGGCAAGTGAACTAAGGTCGGTGACCCACTCATCAGAACCGGACTGCTTGGTCAGAAGCTTCGCCAGGCGCGGGTTACACATCTTCAGCCACCGGCGAGGCGTGACACCGTTGGTCTTGTTGTTGAATTTCTCCGGCCACAATTCATGCCACTCGTAGAGCGTGTCGGCCTTGATGATCTCCGTATGCAGGGCGGCGACGCCGTTGATAGAAAACGCTGCGTAGCAGGCAATCCACGCCATGTGCACCTGCCCGTTGGATACCGGCGCCATGTATTCGATGCGCTGGGAATCGATGCCCCGAGCTTCCATATCCAGCCGGAAACGACGGTCGATTTCTTCCACCAACTGCCAGATGCGCCAAAACAGCTTCTGGAAAATAGACACTTCCCAGCTCTCCAGCGCCTCGGCGAGAACGGTGTGGTTGGTATAAGCAAAAGTCTCTGTGACAACCTTCCAGGCATCGTCCCAGGATAAGCCGTGGTCGTCGAGAAGCAGGCGCAAAAGCTCTGGAATCGCCAACACCGGGTGTGTGTCGTTGAGCTGGATGCAGTTGTACTTCGCGAATCCGCGCAGGTCGTCGCCGTGGTGGGCGATGTAGTTATCGATCATCTGCTGCAGCGAAGCAGAAACGAAGAAGTACTGCTGGCGCACGCGCAGCACCTTGCCCTCGTAGGTCGTGTCGTTGGGGTAGAGCACTCGGCAGATGTCCATGACGCGCTCGCGCTCGACGATGGCGTCGGTAAACCGCTGTGAGTTGAACGCATCGTAGTCGAATTCGTCGATGGGTTCGGACTTCCACAGGCGCAGGGTGCCGACGTTGTCGGTGCCGTAGCCGGTAATCGGCATGTCGTAGGGAATCGCGCGGACGTCCATGTCATCGAAGTGCACACGACGCTGATCGGAAGCACGGCGAATGACAAACTCGTAACCGTTTTCCATCCATGCGTCGGGCTGCTCCTTTTGGTGCCCATTGTCAAAGGACTGGCGGAACAAGCCGTAGCGGTAGAGCAGGCCGTAGCCGGTGACTGGGTAGTCCTGCGTGACCGCCGAATCGAGGAAGCAAGCAGCGAGTCGGCCTAGGCCACCATTGCCGAGGGCGGCGTCGTGCTCGGCCTCGAGGACGTCGGAAAGCTCGCGGCCGGCTGCCTTCGCTGCGGCCTTGGCTTCGTCGACCAAGTCCAGGTTGGTGAGGTTATTAAGCAGCGCGCGGCCTTGCAGGAACTCGGCGGAAAAGTAGTGCTGCTGGCGGGTCGCAGAGTAGGCAGCGCGGGTGGCTTCCCAATTGTCAGCGATTTCGGCTACGACAGCAGAAGATAAGCCGGACCAGAATTTGCGCTGGCTGGCAGCAGAAGGGCTAACCCCGGCAGCGGAGCGCACGTGTGCGGGGACAGTGGACTGAAAAGCAGAGTGCTTGGGCTGGCTCATTTATTACCTATCTGGTTCTTTAAGAGAATGGAAAATACCGTGTGCCAGCTTATCCGGCCTTGAGCGCAAGCGCTTGCTTAATTTGCGAGGTAGGCCAGCACCGCTGCTGCGGCGGCTTGGGTACTCGATGCCACGGTGGGTTCATAATCGGGCAGGAATATCGCTTGGTGGTTGACGGGTGGGTTATCTGCCAGTTCTGCGGGTGTCGAGCCAATAAACCAGAAATAATACGGCACACCCCAAGCTTGGGGGAGGTAGCAAAAGTCCTCGGAGGCCGTCGAAGGTTCGGCAGTACCCGAGGCCGCGCCGAAGACGGCGTCAAAGACTGCGCGCACGGTTTCGTGGGCGGCAGGATCGTTGTCGGTGACTTCGCCGTGGGCAAAGTACTCGAATTCCGGCGGCTTGGGGGCGTCGGAGGCTACGCATTCCGCGCGCACCATTCGCTCGAGGGAGGCATATACACGCTTGGCGACGTCCGGTTTGTAATAACGGGTATTCAACACCAACTCGGCAGTCTCAGGAATGATGTTGTTTTTATCGCCTGAATGCAGCTCCCCCACAGAAATGACAAAGAAGTCATGCGGTGCCACCTCGCGCCCAACGATCGCTTGCAAACGCGTGATGACCATGGCGGCGATATAGGTCGGGTCAACGGCTGCGTGCGGCATCGAGGCATGTGCCGAGCGTCCGTGAATGGTGATGCGCAGGGAGTCGCAACCGGCCATGATTGCTCCGGGGCGGGACAGAACATCGCCTGCTTTGCCGGGCATAACGTGTTGGCCGAGGCAGATGTCGGGTTTCGGGACGCGGGTAGTAAGCGAATCGGCCAGCATATATTTTGCTCCCATGGAAGATTCTTCTGCTGGCTGGAAAAGAGCGAGGAAGGTGCCGGACCAGGCGTCGCGGTGGGCGTCGAGAAGCGCGCAGGCTCCCAGCAGCTCTGTAGTGTGCATGTCGTGGCCGCAAACATGCATGTTGCCGTTGCGGGAGGCGTATGCAACTGCCGTTTCCTCTTGCACGGGCAGCCCGTCGAAGTCAGCGCGGAAAAGAGCGGTGGGGCCGGGACCGTTGCGGAAGATGGCCACAGCTCCGAAGCCGCCGATGGGCTGGACAATCTCGCAGTCGAAAGCGCGCAGGCGCTCAAGGATTCGACCGGCGGTGCGCTCTTCTTCGTGGGAGAGCTCAGGGTGAGCGTGAAGGTCCTCGTAGAATTCGCGCTGCCAGCTAAGGTCTACGCGGCAGTCTTTCAAGAGGTTTGCGATTTTGGTGGAATCTGCCATAGCTAATCTTCTTTTCGTTAGGGTAGGGTTACCTACATGCCAATTATTCAGTTTGATGTTCTTGTGCCGGATGCCCAGGCCGAGCGAGTGGCGGAGGTCTTTAGCACCGCCACCGAAAAGCTGGTTGCAAATGAAACGCTGGCCGCTGCCCGCGTAACCCGCGAGGAAAATCCCACCTTGCCGGCCGGCTTGGAGGAGCAGTTGCGCCAAACCTACCGCGACGAGCACTTCGACCGCGAACTAGAAGATGCCAACGTTTATCGCTACAACATTGAGGTCGACGGCGTGAAGGGATCCGTGAACCAGCTGACGATGGTGCTCGCGCGACTTCTCACCCCGCACGCGGTGTTGCCGAAGGACCACGTGCTTTTGGAAGATGAGGTCGCGCACGAGCGGCCGGCTATTTTTCCGTGGTCTGTACAGGCGCAACCTTAGCTGCCAGCGCGTGGGCGGCGGCGCGCAATTGCTCCACGACGTCGCCTTTCGCGGCGCCTTGCGCATTGTCGAGCTCGACTCCTACGGCGCCGTGGGGAAGCGGCGATGCGATGGAGCCTGCGATGACGCCGACTGGCGTTTCGCCGGCTAGCTCGGCGACGGTACCGACAACTTTGCCGGTGAGGGATTGCTCATCAAAGCGGCCCTCGCCGGTGACAACGAGGTCTGCCTCGGCGAGTTTCGCCGACAGGCCGATTTTTTCTGCCACATACGCGCCGCCGGGGACTACTTCGAAGTGTTCTTCGCTTCCCCAGAGCGTTTGCGAAAGCCAGCGCAAAGCGATGGGGATGCCGCCTGCGGCGCCAAAGGATTCGGCGTTTTCGTCGGTGCCGGTTACTTCGCAGAGGCGAAGAAGAGCGCCCGCGAGCAGCGCGATGTGTTCTCCCTCGACGCCTTTTTGTGGGCCGTACATGGTCGCGGCCTGGATAGGCACGGCTCGGGTATCGGCGAGTAGGGTGTAGTCAAGGGCACTGGCCTTGATGTTGAGCTGGGCGGTGTCGATGTTGTCGAGGCGAACGAGGGGAGCGCCGCCCTTGGGTAGTGCGTAGCCGCGCTCGTCGTGTGCTGCAGCACCAAGTGCGGCGAGGATGCCCATTCCGCCGTCGATGGTCGCGCTGCCGCCAAGACATAAAACGATGTGCTTAGCGCCGCGGGCTTCGGCGTCCGCGATGAGCACTCCGGTGCCGTAGGAATCCGAGTGCAGTGGGTCGAGGTCATTGGCGACGGCGGGCAGCCCGGTGGCGGAGGCGACGTCGATTAGCGCATGCTCGCCGGCCAGGAAGTAGCTGGCTTCGGTCAGCCGCCCGCGGGCGTCGGTAGTGGGCAGTGTAATCGTTTGCACCTCGACGCCGGAAAGGCTGGCGGCGGTGGCGAGGATTTCAGAGGTGCCTTCGCCGCCGTCGGCCATGGGGCAGGTGGTGATGGTGGCGTCGGGAAGGGCCTCGCGCAGTCCGCCAGCGATGGCTGCCGCGGCCTGCATTGCGCTTGCTGTCCCTTTGAAAGAGTCCGGTGCGACGATGATATGCATGCCGAAAAGTATAGGTGGCCACTAATTCGTGGGCGGTTTCACCTCGCGGGTACTTGCACTTTTGGTCAAACGATAGAAAACTGTTTGGTGTCCTGTAAACCACCGATTCGGCACCCTCGCCGGCGAAAGGCGCACCAGATGCACATCGAAAAGCAAATTTCCAACTACTACGACATGCTTTTAAAGCGAAACGCCGGCGAGCCCGAGTTTCACCAAGCCCTCTCCGAGGTACTGGATTCGCTGAAGATTGTCCTGAACAAGGATCCGCACTACGCCGACTACGGCCTGGTCGAGCGCCTATGCGAACCCGAGCGCCAGCTCATCTTCCGCGTTCCCTGGACCGATGATCGTGGAAACGTTTGCGTCAACCGCGGTTTCCGTGTGTAATTCAATTCCGCACTGGGCCCGTACAAAGGCGGGCTGCGTTTCCATCCTTCGGTGAACCTGGGCATCATCAAGTTCTTGGGCTTTGAGCAGATTTTTAAAAACTCGCTGACCGGCCTGCCCATCGGTGGCGGTAAGGGCGGTTCTGATTTCGACCCGAAGGGTAAGTCGGATGCGGAAATCATGCGCTTTTGTCAGTCCTTTATGACGGAATTGCACCGCTACATCGGTGAATATCAGGATGTTCCGGCAGGCGATATCGGTGTTGGCGGGCGCGAGATTGGTTACCTGTTCGGCCAGTTCCGCAGGCTGGAAAACCGCCACGAGTCTGGCGTGCTGACAGGCAAGGGGCTGTCCTGGGGCGGCTCCCTGGTGCGCACCGAGGCCACCGGCTACGGCTTGGTCTATCTCACCGCAGAGATGATGAAGGCCCACGGCGAGTCCTTTAGCGGAGCAAAGGTCATTGTCTCTGGTTCCGGAAACGTGGCGATTTACGCGGCCGAGAAGGTCCAACAGTTGGGCGGCACCGTCGTAGCGATGTCTGACTCCGCGGGGTATGTCGAAACCCCAAACGGCGTTGACTTCGAGCTGCTGAAAGATGTCAAGGAGATTCGCCGCGAGCGCATTAGCGTATATGCCCAGGAGGCAGGCGTGAAATATGACGAGGGCGGCAATATCTGGGCCACGCCTGCCGACGTTGCGTTGCCGTGCGCTACTCAAAACGAGCTCGACGTCGACGCCGCGCGGCTGCTGGCAGAAAATGGCGTGCGCTACGTCGCCGAGGGAGCAAATATGCCGTGTACTGCAGAAGCGACGCACTTCTTCGTGGGCTCGCAGGTTAAATTCGCGCCGGGCAAAGCCGCGAATGCCGGCGGCGTGGCCACCTCTGCGCTGGAGATGCAGCAAAATGCATCGCGCGATTCGTGGTCTTTTGACTACACCGACAAACGATTGCACGAAATCATGTCGAAGATCTTCAAAAACATCGACCGCACCGCGCGGGAGTATGACATGGAAGGCGATTATGTCGCGGGCGCGAATATCGCGGGCTTTAAGAAGGTGGCTGATGCGATGTTGGCGCAGGGCGTCGTATAGCGCTGCTTAAAGCCTGAAGTCGAACTTTAGATTTTTATTGCAAGTGCCGCGTGGGAAACGTGTGAAAAAAGTTTCTTTGGTTACTCTGAGCGCATGTACCGCGTATTTGAGTCCCTAGATGAACTTGTTCGCAATCTGGAGCAGGCCTACTCCGTTCCCATGACAGCCAACTGCATGGTCCCGCGCCACGAGATGCTCGCGCTTCTCGACGACCTCCGTAACGCCCTGCCCGTCGAAATGGACGATGCGCAGGATGTCCTAGATAAGCAGGACGAAATCTTGGCTGGCGCGGAGGAACGCGCTGCGCAGATTGTCGCGGATGCAAACGCGCAGTCTGACGAGATTATGGCGCGTGCGCAGGAAGACTCTGACGCCATGCTTTCCGACGCCCAGCAGCGCTCGACCGCCATGGTCGCCCAGGCGGAAGACGATGCCAGCGCCATGATCGAAAGCGCGCGTGCCGATGCGGACCGCACCATCGCGCAGGGCAATCAGGAATACGAGCGCAGCGTCGCCGCAGGCCAGGCGGAGCAGGAACGCTTGGTCTCTGAGTCCGAGGTGGTCCGCCGCTCGAACGATGAGGCGCAGCGCATTGTGGAGACCGCCCACACCGAGTCGAATCGTTTGCGCACCGAGTGCGATGAGTTTGTCGATTCCAAGCTCGGCGAGTTTGAAAGCTCTCTTTCCGGCCTGCTGCGTACCGTGAACTCTGACCGTCAAGCGCTGCGCCGCGGCGCGGGCGTGCGTTCCCGCATAAGCGATCCGCGCGCAGATGTGCGCAGCGAGCGCGGCGAGTACCGTGCCGACCGGGGCGAGCGCGGCGAGTACCGCGCCGAAAGCTCCGAGCGCTACGAACGCTAAGACCTATAGCGCGGATGCGTCAAGCACCGAGAGCTTCCGGCACCCGGGCGCTAGCGCGGCGATTGCACACTCTGTTTGCATAGGGTTTGCATAGCTCGGCTGCGGCGCGGAGACGATGGTCCTTGCTGGTGGCCAGACGGTTTGTCGTACACCGTCTGTTCATCAGCTGGGGCCATCGTCTTTGTGGCAACGGCAATCGCCGCTGATACCGCAGCGGGAAAACCGAACACGCCCCACATCAATGCAAACGTTTCCATAGGCGTACCCGCGATGAGGCGCACAGAAAATAGCGCCTCCACCAAATATTGCCCTGCGACAACGCTCAAAATTCCGCCGAGTGCCGTAGCAACGGACATGAGAACGCCCGATAGCCCTTCGCGCGCATTCCAGGCCAGCCACGCGGTGCCAAGGCCTAGGAGCGCGGAGGCGACAATCATCGTGATGTCGAAGGGCAGCGGAAGCGCCACGAAAGCACCAAGCACAAACCCCAAACCCAGACCGCGATAGGCCAGGGAGTGCAGTGCCATCCCCGGCCGCAGGCGGCTGCGGCGGTATCGCAGATATGCGATTGCGCCAAGCGCTACCACCGGCAGCACGCAAAGCAGAGAAAACGCCCATCCAAGCTGGGCTAATTCGCTGTTTGGTGCAGTGGTGCCGTAATTCATAGTCCCCAGACTAAGGCCCCCTAAGCCATTGGGAAACCACCTGCCTTTAGTGCATAAGACCTTGTGCGGTGCAGTTCAGGCAACACCCAGATAGCGGGCAAAAGGCGGCGTCGGCAAGCGTGGGCAAAGCTCTGCTAAAAGGATGGCGCCGCACAATGTAGGCTAAGAGACGTTATGGCAGATGTATTGGAATCACCGCTGAAATTTAACGTGGCCGAGCTCTTGCGTGGCCAGGGCGCTGCCGCAATGCCGGAGCAGCGCGTGCAGAAGGGCCCTGCGCCCGAACGTATCGGCGTCGAGATGATCGCCGTTGCAAAAGGCGACGAGATTACGGTCGACGCCACCTTGACACCGCTGGGATCGGGCGTGCTTGTCGACGCCACGGTTACCGGCACTCTCACCGGCGAATGCGCTCGTTGTTTGCGCCCGCTGCAGCCGCAGCTGGATCTGCAGGTCTCGCAGGTTTTTGCTGCAGACGAGTCTTTCATCAGCGGCGACGAACTCGATGATGAGGATGCAGGCTCTGGCGATGAAGTTCCTGAGGTCGTAGACGACGAAATCGATTTACTGCAGACTGTCATCGATGAAGCTGGCCTGAGCTTGCCTTTCGCGCCGGTGTGCGAGGAAGGCTGCGACATAGAGATGCCGGAGGGTGTTTCCACCGGAGTCTCTGGGGAAGAGGAAGACAAAGTCGATATCCGTTGGTCTGGACTGGAGAAGTTCCTGTGAGCAAGAAGAAGAAGCTGACCGGCGAGGAAGCCCTCAAGCAGGCCTATAGCGCCGTCGATCATGGCCCGTTGCTGCAGGCATTGGGCATCGACCTGGCCGATGAAAACTTGCGTCTGGCGCTGACCCACCGCTCTTTTGCCAACGAAAACGGGTACTTGCCCAACAACGAACGCCTCGAGTTTCTAGGCGACGCTGTCCTTGGCCTGTCCGTGGCTTCGAAGCTCTACGAGCAGTATCCTTCGCGTCCGGAATCGGATATTTCGAAGATGCGCGCTTCCATCGTCTCGCGATACGGGCTTTCCGATATCGCTCGCGAGATTGAGCTGGGCCAACATATCCTGCTGGGCAAGGGCGAGCAGTCCACCGGCGGCCGTGACAAAGATTCGATTCTGGCGGATACCACCGAGGCCATCTTCGGCGCGATTTATCGCCAGCACGGCTTTGAGGTCGCGCGCGATGTCATTCTGCGCCTGTTCCAGAAGAAGATCGACAACGCTGTCGTCTCCGGCCGCCACATGGACTGGAAGACCAACCTGCAGGAGCTGTGCGCCGAGCTGAAGGCCCCGATGCCGGTCTATACCGCTACCTCTACCGGCCCAGAGCACGACCAGACCTTCACCGCGGTGGCTACCGTCGCGGGCCTGACCGTGGGCAACGGCGTTGGCCACAACAAGAAGCTGGCCGAGCAGCAGGCGGCGCAAGAGGCGTGCGATACTCTGCGCGAAACTCCGCTTTTGGTCCAGGGCACCGCTAATCGCGAGAATTAATGCCTGAACTTCCAGAAGTCGAGTCCGTCCGCCGCGGGCTCGAGGCCTATCTTCCCGGCCGCCGCTTCGAGTCCGTGAAAGTCTTGCACCCGCGGGCCAACCGCGGCCAGGATGGCCCCTTGGAACAGCTCCTAGCCGGCCGCGAAATCGCGAGTGTGGCACGGCGCGGCAAGTTCATGTGGCTGGAATTCGCCGACGAAGACCTCACGGATCCCGGCCGCGATGTGCTTTTCGTACATCTCGGCATGTCCGGCCAAATGCGGGTGGGGGAGACGGACTCGAAACATGTACGCATCGCGGCGTCGTTAAGCGGCGGCGTCCAGTTGAACTTCGTGGACCAGCGCACCTTTGGATATTGGTTGCTGGCCCCCTGGACGAAGATCGCGCACATCGCGCAGGACCCGCTGGAGTCGGACTTTGACCTTGTTGCCACGGCGCGGCGGCTGCGGGGGAAGAAGACGGCGGTGAAGACGGCGTTGTTGGATCAGACTGTGGTCTCGGGAATCGGTAATATTTATGCCGACGAGGCGCTCTGGCTAGCCCGCATACAGCCCCAAAAGAAGGCCTCCACGCTGCGCCAACGCGACGCAGTTGCGCTTGTCGACGCCGCTGCGACCGTCATGCGCGCTGCCCTTAAAGTCGGCGGCACTAGCTTCGATGCGCTTTATGTCAACGTCAATGGTGAGTCGGGTTATTTCGACCGCTCTTTGCATGCCTACGGCCGCGGCGATGAGCCGTGCGATAGGTGTGCGACGCCACTAAAAAGGGTGGTTGTGGGCGGCAGATCTACCCACTATTGCCCCCGCTGCCAAACCTATTAATGGATCGATAGGGGATATATAGCGTTTAATATTCCACATGGAATTTATTGAGAACGCTGTGACAACGTTCAACGATTCGGTATGGACTTATCTGATCCCGTGGATCTTGATTGCTGCGGGACTATTTTTCGGCTTTAGGACTGCGCTCGTACAGGTGCGCATGGTCCCGCAAATGTTCAAGGCTGTGGTGGAACGTCCGAAGGGCGTCGGCCGCGACGAAGACGAGGACTACGGCGGAATCTCCGCTTTCAAGGCTTTTACCATTTCGGCGGCCTCGCGCGTGGGCACCGGCAACGTCGCGGGCGTGGCTGTGGCTATTTCCGTGGGCGGACCTGGTGCCGTGTTCTGGATGTGGCTGATTGCCATCCTGGGTGGTGCGACGGCGTTTATCGAGTCCACCCTGGCTCAGGTGTGGAAGGTCCGTGAAGGCACTGCTTACCGCGGCGGCCCGGCTTATTACATGAAGCGTGGCCTAGGCTGGGGCCCGCTTGCCGCTATCTTCTCTGTGGCCATCGCCTTTACCTTCGGCTTTGTCTACAACGCATTCCAGACCAACGCCATTGCCGATTCCATCGCGTTCTCCTTCGGCCGTGACGACTTCTCCTTCCGCTTTATCATCGGCGGCGTTATCGCTGCTATCTCCGCTCTCATCATCTTCGGTGGTGTGCAGCGTATCGCGAATATCACCCAGGTCATCGTTCCGTTTATGGCGGTTGCGTACCTGCTCATCGGCGGCTTCGTCGTCGTGGCCAATTTTGACAAGGTCCCGGGCATGATCGGTGACATCATCGGCCACGCCTTGGGCTTCAAGGAAATTGCCGGCGCCGGTCTAGGCGCTGCCATGATGAAGGGAATCCAGCGCGGCCTGTTTTCCAATGAGGCCGGCGAGGGCTCCGCGCCGAACGCCGCAGCTACCGCCGCCGTGTCGCACCCCGTCAAACAGGGGCTGGTGCAGACCTTGGGCGTTTATTTCGACACGCTGGTTGTCTGTTCTATCACCGCCTTCATCATCCTGCTGGGCCCTACCGTCAACTACGGCGCGGAAGCCGAGGGTGTTTCCCTGACGCAGGCTGCACTGGCTTCTGAGGTGGGCGATTGGGGCATCCATTTCGTCAGCTTCATCCTATTCTTCCTGGCATTTTCTTCGATTCTGGGCAACTACTACTTGGCAGAGGCCAACGTGGAGTACTTAACCCGCAAAAAGAGCGTGCTGATCCTCTTCCGCCTCGTGGTGCTCTTCTTCGTATGGTTTGGCGCCGTGGGCTCTTTGCCTTTGGTCTTCGCCCTGGCAGATACCGGCGCGGCAACGATGGTCTTCCTGAATATTCTTGCCATCGTTCCTTTGTCCGGCGTAGCCATCAAGCTGCTGAAGAACTTCAACGAGCAGCGTCGTGACGGCGTGGACCCGATTTTCCATCGCGACATGATGCCGGAACTGAAAAACGTCGAGTGCTGGGACGGCTCTGACCCGGTTACCCGCCGCAGCCCGGAGGACCGCAAGCACTTGCAGCACAAGTACGACCTGTCGGATCGCACCAATCTACGGGAGTACTAAATGCAACGCCTGACCGCTTTCGTGCACGGTACGGTCCAAGGCGTTGGCTTCCGTTGGTGGACGCGCTCTCGGGCCCTCGAATTGGGCCTTGCGGGCCACGCCACGAACTTAAAGGGCGGGCGCGTGCAGGTTGTTGCCGAAGGCCCGCGCGAGGACTGCGAGCGCCTGCTCGAGTTATTGCGCGAGCAGCCTTCCACCACCAAGCGCCCCGGAACCGTAACTACCGTGGTGGAGCAGTGGTCCGACCCACGCGGTGAGAGCGGCTTTATCGAACGCTAGCGCCTAGGCTTGCTAAACTTTCACGAATGCACCTGAAATCGCTCACGCTCAAAGGCTTCAAGTCTTTCGCGTCCGCGACGAACCTGAAATTCGAGCCCGGCATCTGCGCTGTGGTTGGTCCGAACGGCTCAGGTAAGTCGAACGTCGTCGACGCGTTGGCGTGGGTCATGGGCGAGGGCAGCGCCAAGACCCTGCGCGGCGGCAAGATGCAGGATGTCATCTTCGCCGGCGCGGGCGACCGCAAGGCGCTAGGCCGCGCCGAGGTAACCCTTACCATCGACAACTCCGATGGCGCGCTGCCCATCGAATACTCCGAGGTTTCTGTCACCCGCCGCATGTTCCGCGACGGCGCCAGCGAGTATGAAATCAACGGCGCCAAAGCGCGCCTTATGGACATCCAGGAGCTGCTTTCTGACTCCGGCATCGGCCGCGAGATGCACATCATCGTCGGTCAGGGCAAGCTCTCCGAAATCCTAGAATCGCGCCCAGAAGATCGCCGCGCTTACATTGAGGAAGCCGCCGGCGTGCTCAAACACCGGCGTCGTAAAGAAAAAGCGCAGCGCAAGCTCACCGGCATGCAGGCCAACTTGGATCGCCTGCAGGATCTCACCGAAGAGCTGGGCAAACAGCTAAAGCCTTTGGCCCGTCAGGCCGAAACCGCCCAGCGCGCGGCCACCGTCCAAGCGGATTTGCGCGATGCCCGCCTGCGCATCGCCGGCGACCAAGTCGTGCAAACCCGCAAGAAGTACGCCGATGCCGAGCAACAGGCTCAGGTGCTCGCCGAGCAGGTGGCGGAAGCTACCGAGCAGCACGAAGAGGCCACAGGCGTCCAGTTGGAAATCGAGGCCCAGCTCGAGGAGGTTAATCCGCAGGCCGAGGCCGCGCAGAAGCTGTGGTTCGACCTGTCGACGCTGTCCGAGCGCATCGCCGCCACCCAGCGCATTGCGGAAGAGCGCGCGAAAAACGTCGGCGCACAGGTCGCCTATGCAGGCCAAGACCCAGAAGAGCTCGAGGCCCGTGCCCTGCGCGCGGACGAGGAGCACGCAGAGCTGCTCATGGAGGCCGAAGAGGCCGCCGAGCGTCTGGAGTCCATCCGCGAGGAGGTGGCGCAACGCCGCGCCGTCTTCGAAGAGGCGGAAAAGGAACACATGGCGCAGCTACGCGCGATTGCGGATCGTCGCGAGGGCGTGGTTCGCCTCATCGCCTCCGAGGAAATCCTCGCCGGGCAGGTCTCCGCGGCAGAGGAGGAGCTCGTGCGCCAGGAGGAGACGCTGCAGTCCACCAAGGCGCGCACGCGCACGGCGCAGGCTGAGGCGGACGAAGTTGCCGATAAGTTGGAGGCCTTAAACGCCGAGCGCGAGCCGTTGGAAGAGGCCCACGTGCGGGCGGCGAGTGAGTCAGGGGCGGCCGAAAAACGCCTGGAGCAGCTTCGCGACGGCCAGCGCGAACGCGAACGCGCGGTCTACACGCTGCGCTCGCGCATCGATACTTTGGCGCAGACTGCCCCGGAAAATATCGACTTGGGCGAGGGCTTTAAGCCGCTGGCGCAATACATCACCACCTCCCATGACACGGCCGTTGCGGCGGCGTTGGGCGCGTTCGCGGAGGCGCAAACGGGCGCGGTTACAGAGGACATCGTGGCAGCCTTGAGCACCGCCGCCCGCACCCCGCTGGTGGACACCACTGCCGCGGGTGCCTCCGACTGGCGTCTGGACGCCAACCTGCCCAGCGGTGCGACCTGGCTGCTGGATGAGATGCAGCTTGCACCCGAGGTACAGGCGGCGCTGACGCGTCTGCTTTCCGACGTCGCGCTGGTCGGCGATCTTGCCCTAGCTCGCGAGCTGGTGCGCGAGGATCCGCGCCTGCGCGCGGTTACTGCCGAGGGCCTGTTGGTGGGCGAGGGCTGGGTCGAAGCCGGTACCGGCGCTTCTTCTACCGTCGAGGTCACCGCGCGCATCGCGGAGGCAGAAGGCCAGCTGGAATCTGCCACGCAGGAGTTGGAAGAGCTTTCCGGCACCCTGGAGGGCGCGAAGATGGCGGCCGAGGAGGCTCGCGTCGCGGCGGCCTCGGCAAAGGCGGCCTTGCGTGAGCACGACACGACCGTGGAAGCCTGGCAGCGCGACCACCAGCGCCTGCTGAAGCAGCACGAGGTCAACAAGGCTGAGCATGAGAAAGCCGCGGCCCGTGCGACCGAGATTGAGGTCAAGCTTGCCGAAGTGCGCGAGCAGCTGGCTGAGACCCGCGACCGCCTCTCGCGCGTCGATGAGGAGGTCGAAGACGGCGAGCCTTCCTCCCACGAGCGCGATGCTGCCTCGGCCGCTTTGGAGCAGGTCAAGGCCATGGAGATGGAGGCCCAGCTCGCGGCGCGCACCGCCCAAGACAAGGTGGGGCAGGCTGCGGGTAAGGGCGACGCGCTGCGTCGCCAAGCGCAGCATGAACGTCAGGCAAAGGCCCGCCATGAGCAAGCGATGGCGCGTCGTAAAGCGCAGGCCGACTTAGCTCAAGCGGTGGCAGGCCATGCCACGGACCTTGCCGGACGCGCATCCCAGGCCCTGGAGCGCGCCACCGCTGAGCGCGATGAGCTGGTTAATCAGCGCAACGTGTTAGGCGGGCGCTTGCAAGCGGCCAAGCAGCAGGTTTCGGCAACACGGCAGAAGCTCGACCGTCTGACGGCGAACGCCAATCATTCCGAAATCGCCCGCTCGCAGGCGCAGGTGCGCGTGGATGAGACCGAAGCGAAGATCGTGGACCAGTTGGGTATTGCGATCCCTGACTTGCTGCGCGATTACACGCCGGGCGAGGACTTCGACCGTAGCGCGGAAAAGGCGCGACTGAAGCAGGCAGAAAAGGACCTGAACTCCCTGGGCAAGGTCAACCCGCTGGCGCTGGAGGAGTACAAGGCGCTGGAGGAGCGCTATTCCTTCCTGTCTACGCAGCTCGATGACGTTATCCAGGCGCGCAAGGATTTGGCGGGCGTGATTGAGGACGTGGATCAACAGATTCTGCAGCTTTTCACCGATGCGTGGAACGACGTGGAGGCGGAGTTCCCGAAGGTCTTCCAGACCCTTTTCCCGGGTGGCGAGGGCCGCCTGATCCTGACGGAGCCGGATGACATGCTGGCCACCGGCATTGAGGTTGAGGCGCGCCCGCCGGGCAAGAAAGTCAAGCGCCTGTCCTTGCTTTCTGGTGGTGAGAAGTCCCTGACCGCCTTGGCGATGCTGGTGGCCATCTTCCGTGCGCGCCCGAGCCCGTTCTACGTGATGGACGAGGTTGAAGCCGCGCTTGATGACGTCAACCTGCGACGCCTCATCGCCCTGTTTGAGGAACTGCGCAAGGATTCGCAGCTTATCGTCATCACGCACCAGAAGCCGACGATGGATGTGGCTAACGTCCTCTACGGCGTGACGATGCGTGGCGATGGCGTCACGCGCGTGATTTCGCAGCGTATGAGCCAGGCTGGCGACGCCCCCGGTTCCGCCGCTGCAGCCGAGGATGCCACACGCCTGGGCGTCGATGCCCCGCGCGGCGCTGCGCTTGGCGACGCCGCCGAGCCCGACGCTGGGCCCGACGCAGGGCCCGACGCTGAGCCCGAAACTCAGGGTTAATCCGCAGGGTAGTAGTGCCAGGCTGCAGCAAGCCTGGCACTATAGAGGGCATGAATACGACGTTGATGTGGATTCTTATTGCCGTAGCCGTCATTGTGCTGCTGGCGATTGTGCTGGTAGCAGTAGGTAAAAAGCGCGGCGATGCCAAGAAAGTATCGTTCGAAAAGCCGGCCGAGGAAGCTCCCAAGGAGCTGACCCAGGAGCAAAAGTCTGGCAACTACCAGGCCAAGTCCGGGTTCAACTTTGCCCCCGCCGGCAGCGGCGCCAAGGAGCCAGAGAAGGTTCCCGCTCAGCCAGTCAAGCCGGCTGAGCCCACCAAGCCGGCTGAGCCCACCAAGCCGGCCGAGCCCACCAAGTCGGCCGAGCCAGCTAAGCCTGCTGAGCCTAAGGCTGAGAAGTCCGCACCCGCCGCTGGTGTTGCAACCGGCGCGGCCGCTGCCGGTACCGCTGCCGCAGGAGCTGCAGCTGCTGCTGCCACCAAGCCGGCGGAGTCTGAGCCTGCCAAGACTGAACCTGAAAAGGCCGAGCTGGTAGCAGATGAAAACCCGGTTGAACAGCCGGCCGTCGAAGAGCCGGCAGAAGAAGAACCGGTTGCTGAGGCGCCGCAGGAGGAAGCGGTCGCGGAAGAGCCGACGGTGGCTGCCGAAAGTACAGACGAAGTCTCGGCAGATGAAGCCCCGGAATCTCCAGCAGAAACTTCTGATGCCGAAGCTAAGGAAGCTGCGGAGGCTGAGGAAGCCGCGGCGGCAGCCGAAGCGCAGACGCAGGGCGCTGAGGCAGCGCTAGAGGCCGAGCCGGAGGAGCTTGAAGTCTCTGAGGACGCTGAGGTTGTCGAGGCGCCGGAGGCGACGGAACCTGATATTGCGCCGGCGGGTGGCCGTTTGGGGCGCCTGCGCGGCCGCCTGTCGCGCTCGCAGAATGCTATTGGACAGGGCCTGATGGGCATCTTGTCCGCGGGTGACCTCGACGAGGAAGCGTGGGAGGAAATCGAAGACACCCTCATCATGGCGGACCTGGGCACCAAGTCCACTATGAAGGTCACGGAGGCGCTGCGCGATAAGTTCGCAGAGCGCGGCGTCGCCAGTGAGGAAGAGGCCCGCGCGATGCTGCGCGAGTGCCTCATAGAGGCCGGCCACCCGGAGATGGACCGTTCCATCAAGGCCATGCCGAACGAGGGCAAGCCTGCTGTCATCATGGTCGTCGGCGTCAACGGCACCGGCAAGACCACCACCACGGGCAAGCTTGCGCGCGTGCTCGTCGCGATGGGCCACAAGGTGTTGTTGGGCGCCGCGGATACCTTCCGCGCAGCCGCAGCGGATCAGCTCGAAACCTGGGGTCGCCGCGTCGGCGCCAGCACGGTCCGCGGCAAGGAGGGCGCTGACCCGGCTTCCGTTGCTTTCGATGCCGTTGCAGCGGGCGTTGACCAAGGCGTAGACGTCGTCCTCGTCGACACCGCCGGCCGCCTGCACACTTCTGTTGACCTGATGGATCAGCTGGGCAAGGTCAAGCGCGTGGTGGAAAAGAAGACTGAGGTGGACGAGGTGCTGCTGGTTCTCGACGCCACCGTTGGCCAGAACGGCCTCACACAGGCCCGCATTTTCCGTGAGGTCGTCGACATCACGGGCGTGGTGCTGACCAAGCTCGATGGCACTGCCAAGGGCGGCATTGTCTTCCAGGTTCAGGAGGAGCTCGGCGTCCCAGTCAAGCTTGTTGGCCTGGGCGAGGGCGCCGATGACCTCGCGCCATTCGAGGTCGAGGGCTTCGTCGACGCCCTGCTCGGGGAGAAGTAGCCTCCTTTAGCCTCGCGTTTGCCGCCGTGGATTTCTTTCCGCGGCGGCTTTTTTTATGTATGGGGTGGTGCTTTCCGGAGCCGCCGCTAGAACGACGCTGGAAAGCGCTGCTTGGAGGTTGTTTTTCTTGCAAAATCGCCGCGCGAGTTGTCGCCTTGAGTACCGAAAAAATGTGCTTTGACGTGGGCCACAATGGTAGTGTGGGAACGTCGTATTTTATGCGCGCTCTAAGTAATAAATCTCTACACAATGGTTTGTGAGGCTAATTTTTCGTGACACTTATTTATGTTGTCCTCCTCGCAGCTTTGGCAGTGGTTCTTGCCCCAGTAACCGTCAAGGTTGCTGATCGCGCCGCCGGCTACCCCCTAGCCGGCATTTTTATTGTGGCGGCAGGTCTTCTTGCCAAAGAATTTGGAACTCTATCGGCGGGCGAAGAGCTGTCTTTCTCGCGCACGTGGGTCGGCGACGTCGTCGGCACCGGCATCGACGTCCACTTCGCTCTGCGCGGCGATGCCTTGGGCGTATTCTTCGCCATGCTGGCTTTGGTCATCGGCGCCGTAGTCTTTACCTACTCGGCCGCCTACCTGCCCAAGGGCAAAGGAAACACCAGCTTCTACCTGCTGATGACGGCATTCACCATGTCGATCCTGCTGCTGGCGCTGGCTAACGACGTTATCCTGCTCTTTTTTGCCTGGGAGCTGGTTTCCCTGGCCTCGTTTATGCTTATCGCGCGTTCGGGTAAGGCAGGCGAGAAGGGCTCGCAGCGCACGCTGATTTTGACCTTTATCGGTGGCCTTACCCTGTTGGCAGGCGTGGCCATCGCGGCGACGGCCGCGGGTACTACCAACCTGGAAAAGATTCTGGCCTCCGGTGTCTGGCACGAGCGCCCAGGCCTTACTGCCGCCGTGGCAGTTCTTATTGCTTGCTCTGCTTTTACCAAGGCCGCGCAGTTTCCGTTCCACTTCTGGCTGCCAGAGGCCATGGCCGCAGCAACGCCGGTCTCTGCCTTCCTGCACGCAGCCGCAGTGGTCAAGGCAGGCGTGTACCTGCTGATTCGTTTCTCCACCATCTTCCACGACGTGGCCGTGTGGAACTGGCTGCTCATCGTCGTCGGTATGGGCACCGCCGTTATGTCCGCGGTCTTTGCGGTGCAAAAGACTGACCTGAAGAAGCTGACCGCTTATTCCACCGTCTCGCACTTGGGCTGGATCGTGGCCACCATCGGCGTCGGCACGCCTTTTGCTATCGCCGCCGCCCTGGTACACACGCTGGCGCATGCACTGTTTAAGTCGTCCATCTTCATGCTCATCGGCGTGATTGATCACGAGGCCGGCTCGCGCGATATCCGCCGCCTCGGCGTGCTGTGGAACAAGATGCCATGGACCTTCGGCTCCATGGTTATCGGCGCGGCATCGATGGCCGCGGTTCCACCGCTTTTGGGCTTCGTCTCCAAGGAAGGCATGCTCACTGCCTTCGAAGACGCGCCCATCGGTGGGGCAGGGCAGCTGGTGCTGCTGATGGTTGCCGCAATCGGCGCCTTCTTTACCTTCACCTACTCCGCCAAGATCGTCTTCGGCGCCTTCTTCGACGGCCCGCGCAACATGTCCAAGGTCCACGAGGCGCCTGTTCGCCTCTGGCTGCCGGCAGCACTTCCGGGCTTTATGTCTTTGCCGCTGGTCTTCGTGTTGGGCAAGTTCGACAAGCCTTTGGACTTGATGGCAGGTTCCGTGGGAATGGAATCTCACGCCCACCTTTCCCTGTGGCACGGGGTGAACGTTCCACTGGTCATCTCCGTTGCGGTTCTCATCGCGGGCATCGCCGGTATCTTCATTCGCAAGCAGCTGTGGTCCGCATTCGAGGACACCAAGCTGGTTCCGCGCACCGGCAACCAGATTCTGCGTTCTGTCCAAAATGGCGCGGCCGCGATCGGCCGCTTTGTCGGCCGCATGTCCGATACCCATAATCCTTCACGCCTGATGCTGCCCATCGTCTTGCTGCTCATCATTCTGGCTGCGGCAGGCCTTATCAGCGAAGGCGTCGACGGCGTCGCTCTTGCACCACGCGTCGAAGGCCTGGATAACCCATGGGATCTTTTGCCGCTTTCCATCGTCGCGCTGTCCATGTTTGGCCTGGTGCGCACCCGCAACCGCCTGACGGGCGCGGTGATGATCGGCATCGCCGGCACGGGCGTGACCCTGCAGATGTTCCTGCTCGGCGCACCCGACGTCGCGCTGACCCAGTTCACCGTCGAGGCACTGTCTGTCATCGTGATGATGATGGTGCTGCGCTACCTGCCGGAGAAGTTCCACCCAGTGCAAGAGAAATCGCGTAAGACCGGCTCCATCGTGGTAGCTGTCCTCGCCGGCGTGGCCGCCTTCCTCGGTGTCTGGGGCCTGATGGGCCGCCATGAGCGTTCCGATCTTTCTCTGTGGTACCTGGACAACGCTCCGGATATCACCGGCGGCGACAACGTCGTGGCCACCATCATCGTGGAGTTCCGTGCACTCGATACCCTGGGCGAGCTTTCAGTTCTGGGCATGGCCGCCGTGGTGATTGCTTCTGTTACCTCCACGCTGCCGCGCTTCCCATTTACCTCCGGCACGCGCCCGGCTCCGTTCGGCCAGTCGCAGCTAAATTCGGTTCCGCTGCGTAAGGGCATTGCCATCGTTATTCCGATTTTGGTTGTCACCTCCGTCGTGGTCTTCTACCGCGGTCACCAGGCCTCGGGCGGCGGCTTCCCGGCCGCGCTGATTATGGGCGCAGCCATCGGCCTGACCTACCTGTCCCGCGGCTCTGATGAGATTGTCTTCGGCCGTATGACCCCGATTCACCTCACGGGCATCGGCATCATCGTGGCGCTGACTGCAGGCTTTATCGGTTACATCCCGCACCACGGCGAGCCGGGCGGCTTCCTGACCGCCATCCACGGCCACGCCTTGGGCCAGCACTGGACCACGTCGCTGATTTTCGACCTCGGTATTTATCTCGCGGTTCTGGGCATGCTGACCATGGCCATCAACGCCCTCGGCGGTTATCTGCGCCCGGGCACGGAGCGCGACTTCTTGCCATGGGTCCACGACGACGATTCCGCGTTGCCGTCGACTCCGCGCGTTGTGCTTGACGACGTCGATGATCCTTACCCCGAGCCCATCAACCCCTCGAGCAATCCGCTGGCTTTGCTCAACAAGTCTGAGGCTCGAACTAAGAAGGACTCGCCGCGCGTGGCACGCCAGAAAGGCGGGGAGAAATAATGATTCTTGCACTAACCATCGCACTGCTTATCGGTTCTGCGGTCTATCTCATCCAGCAGCGTGGCTTGGTCCACATCGTGCTGGGCATGATGGCCTTCGGTCACGGCGCTAACCTGACGCTGCTCGCTACGGGCGTGTACTCCTACCGCGGGGAATCTTTCCCCTCGCAGGTCGCACACGACCAGATGGCGGACCCGCTTCCGCAGGCCTTCGTGCTTACCGCCGTGGTCATTTCCATGGCGACCTCCACGATCTTGCTAACCATGGCGGCTATGGGCGCCAATGATGACACGGACATCGTGGAGCCGGTTGATGACAACACCATTGACCACGCGTTCTCAACGCTGGGTCGTGATTCCAAGAATCGAGAGATTTTGCAGCGTTCGGCCAACAAGATGGATCGCGTCAAGCAGTTGGATCACAGTGAGGAAGGGGAGAAGTAATGGCTGAACTCGTCAGTGCACTGTTGCCGCTATTCCCAGCGGTTCCCCTCGTGGCAGCGGCCTTGGCCCTAATGGCCCCGTGGCGCGGCGTGCGTGATTCCATCATGCTGATTATCCCGGGCATCGGAATCTTTGCTGGCTTCGCGCTCTTGCTCTATACCATGAACAACGGCGTGGTGGCCCACACCGTGGGCGGCTACCCAGGTAACGCGGGTATTGCTTTCGCGGCAGATACCTTCTCAGCGTTGATGATTGTCACGACGATGATCGTCGCATTCGGCGCCAACTGGTTTGCCATCGTGGGCGGCGAGACGAAGTCGCGCTACTACCCATCGTTGACGCTGATTCTCATCACCGGTGTCTGCGGCGCGCTGCTTACCGCAGACCTCTTCAACTTCTTCGTGTTCATCGAGGTCATGCTGCTGCCTTCTTATGGCCTCATCACGATGTCCGGTACCTGGTCGCGCCTCGCGGCCGGCCGTGCCTTCGTTCTGGTTAACCTCTTTGCCTCGACGCTGCTGGTCGTCGGCGTGGGCTATATCTACTCCGTTACCGGCGCGGTCAATCTCGCCGCACTAGAGGGCGCTGCGGCGGGCAATGGCCCAGTGACCGTGGCCTCGGGAATCGTAGTCATCGCCATCGCGGCGAAGGCCGGCGTCTTCCCCGTGCAGTCCTGGCTGCCGCGCACCTACCCAGGCACCTCGGCTGCCGTGATGGGCTTGTTCTCCGGCCTGCACACCAAGGTTGCGGTCTACATGCTCTACCGCCTGTGGGTCCACCTTTTCGACATGGACCAGCGCTGGGGCACGCTCATCATCGTGGTCATGATCATCTCGATGCTGATCGGCGCATTTGGTGGCTTGGCCGAAAACTCCATCCGCCGCGTGTTGGGCTATCAGATGCTCAACGGCATGCCTTTCATCTTGGTGATGATGGCCTTTACCACCCACGATCCGCAGCGAGCTCTCGCCGCCGGCATCTTGTACACCATCCACCACATGCTCACGGTGGGCTCGCTCATCCTGGCCTCTGGTGCCATCGAAGAGACCTACGGCACTGGCTTGCTATCAAAGCTTTCGGGCCTGG
Source organism: Corynebacterium sp. HMSC08C04 (assembly GCF_001807495.1). Taxonomy (NCBI): domain Bacteria; kingdom Bacillati; phylum Actinomycetota; class Actinomycetes; order Mycobacteriales; family Corynebacteriaceae; genus Corynebacterium; species Corynebacterium sp. HMSC08C04. The sequence goes on from NZ_KV789229.1 coordinate 38,936, forward strand.
CACGCCGCGATCCGCTCATCGCCTGGATCTTCGCCGCCGGTGCCTTCTCTGTGGTGGGCTTCCCGCCATTTTCTGGCATGTGGGGCAAGGTCTTGATCGTCATCGAGATCGCCCGCACCGGTGGGGTATGGGCATGGATTGTCATCGCGGTCATCATCATCGCTTCCTTTGCCGCCTTCTTGTCCATGCTGCGCGTGTGGCGCGAGGTTTTCTGGGGCAAGGATCTGCCAAAGCAGAAGGTGCCGAAGGAACTGATCATCCGCAAGAAGCTGATGGCTCCTTCCGCGGCGCTGATCATGGGCTCGCTGACCATGTTCGTCCTGGCAGGCCCGTTCATGGATATCACCCTGCACGCGGCACAGGATCTGCTGGATACTCAGGCTTATACCGAAGCCGTGCTTGGCGACGCCCCCGTTGCCTTGCCAGACATCGACTCCATCCAGGGAGGTCGCTAAATGAAACTTTTCTTCCACTCCTGTGTCTATGGCCTATGGCTGATTAAGGAGATCTTCGTTGCCGGTTTCGGCCTGGCCATGGAGTCTTTCAAGCCGCATAATTCTTACCACCCAGTCATCGTGCGCTACCCGTTGCGCGTGACCGATGCGTGGGAGATCTTCTGGTTTACCTCGTCTATCACCGCAACCCCTGGCACTTTGTCGCTGGGCCTGCGCGAGCCGGTGGCAGAGGGGTTGCCGCGTATCGTGCTCGTCCAGGCGGTCATGGGCGATGACCCGGTAGAAATCATGGAGTCGCTCGCGGACATGGAGGAGCACTTGGCACCGCACGTGAAGGACATCGACTATGGCGTGCCAGGCCAGAGCGATACCAAGGACCTGGATCCGGCCTTCTACGAGTACCCACTCGAGACCCTCGGCCGCCACATGCGTGCGCCGGATATCGCGCAAGAAGAAGACACCCCGTTGCCAGCGGATGAGACGGAGAAGTATTCCGTCTGGCCGCTGCGTCCGGAAAGGAAAGGCGAATAATGGTAGATTTCGCGCACTTTAGCGCTTTCGAATGGGTCATTTTCGTCTGCATATTCGTGATGGGCGGTGCCCTGGCTTCGGCCTTGGTCTTGGCGCTGCGCTCCCGCGACGAGCTGACACGTACCGTCATGTCAGACATGGCCTTCTACGGCATGCTGTGCATGTACATCGCTTGGACCTTTGTCAATCACGCCTCGATTCTCTATGACATCGCCATGCTGGCAGCGATTGCAGCCGGCGTGCTGCCTACGTTGTCGATGGCGCGCATCATTTCGAAGGGACGTCGATAGCCATGGCGTGGTACGAAATCATCGCATCCATTCTCCTCATCGTGGCCACCTTGTTGGTGGTTGCTACCGCAATCGCGCTGTGGCGCGCCCCCGACGCGTTGACCCGAGTAAACCTCTTGGGCCCGACCGTCGGCCTTGCGGTGCCGCTGTTGCTCGTGGGAAAGCTCGTGGTGGACTTTGCTGAAAACGGCTTTGATCTGTGGTCGCTGGTGCGCGTTCTCATCGCATGCTTCGGCGTGTGGATCATCGGCTCCGTTGGCTCTTTCTACATGGGCCGCTCCATCTACGGCGTCACCGTCACGGACGTGAAGTATGCGCGCCGCATGCGGAAGCAGACCGACATGGTAGAAGCCAGTGAAGACGAGATTTAATTAGCGCCGCGGCGGCGCCGTTGACGCTAATATGATCACATTAGGCACATACTTTCAATCGGAGCCCAAGGAGTAGGACATGAAACTCATCACTGCTGTTGTAAAGCCTTTTACGCTGCCGGATATTCGCGAGGCATTGGAACAGCTTGAGGTTCATGGTCTCACCGTGACTGAGACGCAGGGCTTTGGTCAGCAGCGCGGACACAGCGAGGTCTACCGCGGTGCCGAGTACGCCACCGACTTCGTCCCGAAGGTCAAGCTGGAGGTCGTTGTTAATGACGCAGCGGTAGAAGAGACCATCAACGCTATCGTTGAGGCTGCCTACACCGGCAAGATCGGTGACGGCAAGCTGTGGGTAACCCCAGTCGAGGACGTCATCCGCGTGCGCACCGGCGAGCGCGGCGAGGCTGCTGTCTAAATGGACAAAGCCGCGCAGCTGCGCGCAGAAGCTTTCGATGCGGCAGAAGCATTGATTAAGACCCTGGAGCTGCCAGAGGGCACCGCCCTCGCAGCGACGGGGTCTTTTGCGCGCCGCGAGATGACAAAGTATTCCGATCTGGATCTGCTGTTGATTCATCCAGAGGGGATGGTGCTAGACGAGCAGGCGGTGGCCAACATTTGGTATCCCATCTGGCAGGCGGGGTATCACCTGGATTATGCCCTGCGTACCCCGGGCGAGTGCGCGGAGATAGCCGGCACGGATCCGGCGGCGGGTTTTGCGCAGCTGGATCTGTCTTTTGTGGCGGGTAGCAAGGCGCTTGTCGACGAAGCCCGCGCCAAGCTTCTATCCCAGTGGCGGGTGCTGCTGCAAAAGCATTTCGATTCTTTCGTCAGCACCGCAATTGCGCGCTGGCGGCGTTCGGGCACGTTGGCAACGATGGCGAATCCGGACATTAAAAACGGGCGGGGCGGCCTGCGCGATATCCAGTTCATTAGGGCCCTGGCCCTGGGCAATCTTGCCGACGCCCCGCGGCTGGATGCCGAGCGTGACCTGCTGCTCGATGTCCGCAGCCTTTTGCATATGCATGCCCATCGTCACCGCGACCTTTTGGACCCTGAATTCGCCGCGGAGATCGCTGACGAGCTGGGGTTTGCGGACCGTTACGAGCTTTCGGCCGCGGTGGTGCGCGCGGCGTCGACAGTCGATAGGGCGATGGAGCGCGCGCTTGCCACGGCCCGCGGCGTCGTGGGCAAAAGGCAACGGGACCGTTCGCGCAAGCCTTTGGACCTGGGCGTCGTCGATAGTGGCGGCTACGTGACGCTGGCGCGCAACGCCGACCTGCAAGACCCCGGGCTAGGGCTGCGCGTGGCGGCGGCGTCGGCGCGCACGAGCCGGCCCATAGAGCCGGGCGTGTGGAAGCTGCTGGCTAACGCGCCTGCGCTTCCGGAGTGTTGGAATACCGCGATAACCGACGCTTTCTTTACCATCTTGTCTTCGCCCACCGAAACGCCACGGCTCATTGAGGAGCTTGACGAGGTGGGACTGTGGGAGACTCTGGTGCCGGAGTGGGGGCACATCCGCGGGATGCTGCCGCGGGAGCGCAGCCACGCGCACACCGTGGATTATCACACCATGCTGACCGTGGCGCGCTGCGCGGAGGTGCGTACCACGGTCGCGCGTCCGGACTTGTTGTTGCTAGCGGCGCTGTACCACGACATCGGCAAGGGCTATGGCCGCCCGCATTCCGCCGTAGGCGCGGAAATGGTGACCAAGGCCGCGGCAAAAATGCGGCTGAGCCTTGCGGATCGTTCGCGTGTGCAGACGCTTGTGGCAGAGCACACAACCTTGGCCAAACTGGTCTCCCGCATGGACCCGGAATCGGACGCGGCCCGGGATAAGTTGCTGGCGGCGGTGCATTATGACCACCTGACGCTCTCGCTGTTGCTGGTCTTGGCACGCGCGGACGCTTTATCGACTGGCCCCAGCGTGTGGAATTCGCGCTTGGAGGCGGGCATTCGGGTGCTGTCTTCGCGTGCCTTTGTGCAGCTGGAGGCGCTTAGCCCTACGAAGCCGGCGGTGTATGCGGAAAAGGAGATTGCGCTCAAGGCGAACTATGAGGAACGCACCCTGACGGTTTCGTGGCGGGGCAAATATCAGCGCGAGGTCATCCGCCCGCTGGCGCTGATTGCGGCGTTGGGGTGGACCATCGAGTCCTCCCGCATGGGCAGGGTAAGTGACGCGCAAGGCGAGGGCTTTGCTGCTGAATTCGACGTGCGTACCGTGGCGGAGAGCTTCGATGCGGCGGCCGATGAGGCGCGTTTCATCCAGTCCTATAAATCTGGCGTGTACACCATGCTTCCGGAGATTGATGGCGCGCCCACAACGGCGATGTGGACGGGAAGCATCTTCGAGGTGCGCACGGGCGAGCGTACGGGTGTGCTTGGACATGTCATCGCCAAGCTTCCCGATTGCGAATGGATTACGAGCTACGTTCCGGGTGCAACGATGGTGCTGCACGCTAAACCGCTAGGCGATGTCGCGCGCGCGACATTGGTCAGGAATGTGACCGAAGCGCTAGTCAGCGGCTAAGCTGGGGGAGTTAAAAAATTACTCGAGATTGTTTAGGGAGCACTCACTCGTGTTTGAGTCACTGTCCGATCGCTTGCAAACTGCCTTGTCGGGCCTGCGTGGCAAGGGCAAGCTGACCGAGGCCGACATCAATGCCACCGCGCGCGAGATTCGCCTTGCGCTGCTGGAAGCTGACGTCTCGCTGACCGTAGTCCGCGCGTTCATCAAGCGTATTAAGGAGCGCGCTGCCGGTGCAGAGGTCTCTGAGGCGCTGAACCCGGCGCAGCAGGTTGTCAAGATTGTCAATGAAGAACTCGTTGACGTCCTGGGTGGCGAGACTCGCCGCCTGCAGCTGGCAAAGAACCCGCCTACGGTCATCATGTTGGCTGGTCTGCAGGGTGCTGGTAAGACCACTTTGGCCGGTAAGCTGTCCAAGCACCTGGCCAAGCAAGGCCATACACCGATGCTGGTCGCCTGTGACTTGCAGCGTCCGGGCGCGGTCCAGCAGCTGCAGATTGTTGGTGAGCGTGCGGAGGTGCAGGTCTTTGCTCCGGACCCAGGTACCTCCATCGACTCCAACGATCACGAGATGGGTACCTCCCACGGTGACCCAGTCGCCGTCGCCCAGGCCGGCATCGAGGAAGCTAAGCGGACCCAGCACGACATCGTGATTATCGATACCGCGGGCCGCCTCGGCATCGATGAGACCTTGATGACGCAGGCACGCAACATTCGCGATGCTGTGAACCCGGACGAGGTCCTCTTTGTCATCGATTCCATGATCGGTCAGGACGCGGTGCAGACCGCCGAGGCCTTCCGTGACGGCGTTGATTTCACCGGCGTCGTGCTGACCAAGCTCGATGGCGATGCCCGCGGTGGTGCGGCGCTGTCCATCCGTGAGGTCACCGGCAAGCCGATCATGTTTGCCTCCACCGGTGAGAAGCTCGAGGACTTTGACGTCTTCCACCCAGAGCGCATGGCTTCGCGCATCCTGGGCATGGGTGACCTTCTCTCGCTGATTGAGCAGGCTGAGGCCACCCTGGACCACCAGAAGGCAGAGGAAGCTGCCGCCAAGCTGGGCACCGGTGAGCTAACGCTCAACGACTTCTTGGACCAGATGCTGATGATCCGCCGCATGGGCCCGATTGGCAATCTGCTGAAAATGATGCCGGGCGGCAAGCAGATGAACAAGATGGCGGAAATGGTCGATGAGAAGCAGCTCGACCGCATCCAGGCCATCATCCGCGGTATGACCCCGCAAGAGCGTGAGAATCCGAAGATCCTTAACGCCTCGCGCCGTAAGCGTATTGCAAACGGTTCTGGCGTTTCCGTCTCCGAGGTCAACCAGCTCATCGAGCGCTTCAACGAGGCGAAGAAGATGATGTCCAAGATGGCCGGCCAGTTTGGCATGGGCCCGGGCATGGGGCGCTCTGCCACCAAGAAGAAGCGGAAGGGGCGCAAGGGCAAGAACGGCAAGCGCAAGGCCCCGAAGAACCGTCCAGGCGGCGGCATGCCAGGTATGCCAGGCGGTATGCCGGGAATGCCAGGCGGCATGCCTTCCATGGAGGAGCTGCAGAAGCTGCAGGAGCAGATGGGCGGCGGCGGAATGCCAGGCATGCCAGGGGGTATGCCTAAGATGCCGAAGGGCATGGAAAACATCGACTTGAACAACCTGGACTTTGGCCAGGGCAAGAAGTAGTCGGGCCTAGAAGAGGCGAGGGAACTCCTCGCCTCTTTTTCGCGTTTTGGAGGCGTGTTTTTCTACGGCTAAAGTTGTATTTATGAAGCCGACTCCAGCCGTTCGCCAAGTTCGCCACGACATCAACGCCAAGCCTTTCATCGCAATCTGGGAGGTGACGCGCGCGTGCCAGCTGGTGTGCCAGCATTGCCGTGCCGATGCGCAGCATGAGCCAGCGCCAGGGCAGCTGAGCACGCAGCAGGGCAAGGCGCTATTGGATTCAATCGCGAGCTATGAGAAGCCGCGTCCCATCGTGGTGCTCACAGGCGGCGACCCTTTTGAGCGTGGCGACCTCGAGGAGCTGACGGAGCACGGCACCTCGCTGGGGCTAAACATCTCCCTTTCGCCTTCGGTCACCCCGCGTCTTACTCGCGAGCGCCTAGAGGGCCTGCGGGCCGCGGGTGGCTCGGCGTTGTCGCTTTCGCTCGACGGCGCGACGGCCAAGACCCACGATTATTTTCGCGGCTTTTCCGGCATCTTTGACCAGACCATCGCAATGGCAGGGGTGGTCACGGACGTGGGCTACCGCCTGCAGATCAACTCCACGATCACCAAGAACAACGTTTATGAGGCGCCGCAGCTGCTCAAGCGCGTCATCGACATGGGAGCAAAGCTGTGGAGCGTGTTCTTCCTGGTGCCAACTGGTCGTGGAACGGGTCTCGAGGCGCTGACTCCGCACGAGCGCGAGGACGCTATGCACTGGCTGCACGATGTTTCGAATCGCGTGGCAATCAAGACCACTGAAGGCCCGCAGTATCGCCGCATCGTGCTGGAGGCACAGCAGGGCAAGGAATACGTCGGGGGAGAGCTCTACCGCTATCTCACCGAAGAGACCGAGCGGGTGCTCGGGCCTGCCGACGCCGCGCATACCCGCCGCCCGCGCCCGCCCATGGCGATTAACGCAGGCTCCGGCTTCGTGTTCATCGACCACCTCGGCGATGTTTATCCCAACGGCTTCCTGCCGATGCACTGCGGCAACGTCAAAGACACTCCGCTGCCCGAAATCTATGCCAATTCGCCTGTCTTTAAGAAGTTGCGCGACCCCGCCCAGTGGTCGGGCAAGTGCTCCGTGTGCGAGTACGCCACCGTCTGCGGCGGTTCCCGCTCGACCGCGTTCGCAATGACGGGTGATCCGCTAGCTTCCGACCCGACGTGCGCATACGTGCCCGCGGCGTGGGTCAAATAGCAGAAAGCGTGGTGCCAGACGGCACCACGCTTTCTTTGCTCTAGGGTGAGGAAATTAAGTAATCCGCGACTTAGACTGCGTCGTTGTCGGTCAGATACGGGTAGGGGACCGGCTGGGCATTGGAGGCCGTGGCCGTGGAATCGGCCGGTGCTGACGGCGTGGTCGGTGCGGTTGAGGTCGGCATGTTAGCAGGCACCTTAGGCGGTGCCTGCTTTACTTTTTTGCCGGCCAGGAACGGCTCGATGGCCTCGCGCAGCATTGGCATTGCGGACTCCGCGAAGGCGTTGCTGATGTGGTGCATATCGCGGTAGACCATCGTGTTGCCGATGACCACCGGGCAGTCGCCATTTTTGTCACAGAACCAGGAAGAGGTATCCAGCGACAGCATGTTGTCGTATTGGGACAGGATTTCCGCGCCTGGATCGACCGGTGCGTAGACCTTGTCGAAGGTCATGCCGCAGCCCTTCTCGTCCTCGGTGGCGACATAGCACTCGTCGAACTCGCGGCCCTTGCCAGCATCGTCAAAGCCCCACGGGTTATCGCGCAGGCCCATAAATGGAATCTTGGCGTTTGCCAATTGCTTCCAGAACTCGGCGTAGCCTGCCGGGACGTAGTCTGGGCCTTCGCCCAGCGGGCCGGATGGGCGAGTGGTATTCGAGATGACCAGCGCCGGATCCGCATCCAGGATGCGCTCGGTGACCATCTCGCCCCACTCGTGGCATTCAGGGGTAACGGTCAGGTCTTCGCCAAGTTCAATCGGGCAACCCTGACGCAGCATTGGGATGATCTTGAAGTGCATCTCACGGCCCAGGCGGTCCAAGCCGGACATCCACTGTTCCGCGTGGGAGCCACCGACGACGTAGACCTCGGTCTTTGACTCACGGTCGCCCCACTCACATGGAGTGCCGTCGCGGCGGGCATCCGGCAGGTAATCCGCCGGCATGTCCTGCCCAATAAAGCAATAGGCCACTGCGGTTGGCGGCATGAGGCCGCCAACGAGGATCGGGTCCGGCTTGTACTCTACGTCCTTCGGCACCGGCTTATTTAGTGCGAGGGCCGTGGCACCTGGGTAGAGCTTCGGGTCGAGGTTCTCCGCATTCTCGGAGTAGATGGTGTTCATCCACAGCGGCTGAATGGAAAGCAAACCGACAACGCAGGCGCCCACGACGACGCCGCCTACTGCTCGGAATGCGCCAGCGCGCTGCTTCATTGAGGCAATTGCGCTATTGACCGGCATATCGTCCGCCGTCGGGCGCTTGCGGGCCTGGCGCAGCGGCTTCTCCAAGAAGCGGTGGGTAAGATCTGCCAGCACCAGGGAGATGGCGATGATAATGATGCCCAGCCACCATGGAGGGGTCTCCAGCTCGAGGGCCTTGGTGGACAAAATCAGAAGCGGCCAGTGCCAGAGGTAGAGCGGGTAGGCGACGTCGCCAAGCCAACGCGCCTTTTTTGAAGCCATGTGGCGGGAGATGGAACCGCCGCCGCCCAAGATGATGAGCACCGCACCACCCAACGGCAGCAGGGAGAGCGGGCCTGGATAAGCCGTGGTCTCAGCGATGATAGCGCCGGTAAACGCTAGGCACACCAGGCCGAGGCCAGTAAACAGGTTGGAAAAACGGTTAGAAATATTCCACTTCGTACCGTAAATAGCTAAAACCGCACCCAGGGTCAGCTCCCATGCGCGCGACCACGTGGAGTAGTAGTTCGCGGCCGTGCCGTAGAGGCCATCGCGGGAAGCATAGGCAAAGGACGCGACGGTAACGACGATAAGGATAGGGCCAGCAATCTGGTTGACGGTGGGGAAGCGCACCTGCTTGAGGCGCTTCGGGTCCGGCGCTGGGCGCAGTTTCATGATGGCTGCCAGAATCAGCGCAAAGGCGATGCCCATGATGTAGAACTGACCCTGTACAGCCATGGACCACATGTGCTGCAGAGGGGAGGTGCTAGCAGAAGCTGCGGTGTAGTCCGCGTTTTGGCGGGCTAGCTCCCAGTTCTGGAAATACAGCATCGTGGCCGTGATTTGCTGGGCGAGCTCTGTGCGCATCAGTTCCGGAGTAAAAATGCGAACCAAGATATAGGTGGCGCCGATGACCAACACGAGGCTGGGAACGAGGCGTCGCAAAGTGCGCCAGATTGGCCACCATGGATTCAAAGAAGCATTAGGCTTGGCCGCGTAACGCAGCTGGGAGCCTAAGAAAAAGTAGCCCGAAAGCAAAAGGAACACGTCCACGCCGCCCGAGACTCGGCCGACGAAGACGTGATAAATGACCACGAGTGCGATGGCGATGCCGCGCAGACCATCGAGGTCATAGCGGTAACGGAAGCTGCGTGGTGAATTTTCAGTCATAATTTCTCTCAGCAGGCCAATTAAGGCATACGTCTGCCCCTTAAAGGTTTTGCCTCTAGGGGAAGTGTTTGGAAGTAAATAAGGGCAAACTGGCCTGAAAGGTGTTTAGGTTAGCGGCAAATAGGTTACTCTCTCGGGCCGCGCTGTTCATAACTCCACGGGCAGTGCCGCCGAAGATTGCATAAAAGTCAAAGGAAAAGTGCCACCAGAGTTCGCCGCGGGAGGATTTCCGTTTTGGGGAGTCTGCCGCTAATATAGTCGGGGTTGTCTATAGGTAGTTGGTTCTATAGATGGACAACACTAGATAGACAACACTGCAAACTTAACATTCTGCGTAACGCCGTATACCGCCTACGGACGGCCGGCACGTCACGCGCAGGGTAAATCCAAGAGCTGAACCGGCGTGGTTTGAATCCACGCGTCTGAACTGCTCGGTGACTAGAAAAGGAGCCAATCATGGCTGTCAAGATCAAGCTGCAGCGTATGGGTAAGATCCGCAACGCTGAGTACCGCGTCATCATCGCTGATGCACGCACCCGCCGTTCCGGCAAGGCTATCGAGAACATCGGCATCTATCAGCCGAAGCAGGAGCCTTCCCTCATCCAGATCGATTCCGAGCGCGCACAGTACTGGCTGGGCGTCGGCGCACAGCCGACCGAGCCGGTTCTCGCACTGTTGAAGGTGACCGGTGACTGGCAGAAGTTCAAGGGCCTGCCAGGTGCTGAGGGCACCCTGAAGGTTGCTGAGGAGAAGCCTTCCAAGCTGGAGCTGTTCAACGCTGCACTGGCTGAGGCCAACAACGGCCCGACCATCGAGGCTATTACCGAAAAGAAGAAGAAGGCCAAGGAAGAAGCAGAGGCTAAGGCTGCTGCTGAGAAGGCTGCAGAAGAAGCTGCTGCTGCTGAGGCTGCTGCTGCAGAGTCCGAGGAGTCCGCTGAGGCTTCTGAGGAGTCCGCAGAGTAATCTCGCCGCGCTTTTGCGTAACTAGATCTTCTAATCAGATCTTCTAAAGGGCGCCTGTTACCTCCCGTAAAGGGGAACGGTAACAGGCGCCCTTTGCTTCCTTTGCTATTGCGCTTCCGGGCGCACGCTGCCTGGGTAGTTGCGATAAGGATTTTCCGGATTCTTAAAATCGGTGCCGCGGATGGAGGCGGCGAAGACGGATTTGGCGATGTCGAGCTTCATTTGCTCCGGCAGCGCGCTGAGGTGACCGCTGGTGGCGAGTACCGAAAAGCCGTGCACCGTGGCCCAAGCAGCAAGCGCGTTGACGGGAAAGTGCGTGTAATCCGCTGTGCCATCGGTGTCTATCGCGTGCTTGGCCAGTAGGTGATAGAAGCGGTGCAGCGTAGACGAGTGGCCGTCGGAAGCGCCCATGTCTAGATCGTCGTTGAATGCCCGCGGGTAATTAAAGCCGCGTCCAGACAAGATGCATTGGAAGAAGCCGTTTTCGTCCAAAGCGAAGCGGAGATAAGCCATTGCGGCGTGCATGAGCTGCTCGACGTGAATGGGGCCTGGACTTTCTTCCTGCGCGGCGAAGTCCTCGGCCTCGATCAGCGCGGCGTCGAGGCGCTTGAGGAGCTCATCAATCGAGGCGTCGGCAACCGCGCGTAGCAGTTCCTCCTGATCCGTGAAGTGGCGGTACGCTGAGGTGGGGGACACACCAATGGCGCGCGTGACTGCACGAATGCTCACCGCGTCAGGCCCATGCTTTCGGCCGAGCTCTACTGCTACACGCAACATCTCCGCGCGCAGATTTCCGTGATGATATGGCTTGGAGGTACTCATGATTTGGCTATGCTATCACCGTCTTAAGCGCTTACTATTGTTTCTCCTGTCAACATTGTGAGCAGCATAATTGCCGGTGAATCGCCGTCAGATTCCACCGCGTCAACCCGGTGTGGAACATAGGCCGGAAGGTGGATGATCTGGCCTGGCCGGAGGAGGACTTCTTTGCCTCCACACGTAAACAAGACTTCTCCGCGCAACGTTTGTACGGTAATCGGATGTGCAGCCTTGTGATCCGGCAAACTTTGGCCCGCGTTAAAGGTGAATAGGATGAGGTTGCCGCCATCGGCGCTTAACACGCGTTTGACGGCCGGGCGTGGGCGCTGCGCGTTCGGCTCCGGCGCCTCCGCCAGGAGGTCCAGGTTGAGCATTTTCTCGCCGTGATGGCTGGCATTGCCGAAGGTGGTTACGTCATTGATTGGAAGCTCTGCCACGGGCCTATCTGTCATGGGCTTCTCCTTTATCTAAAGGCGGTGGTTTCATTCTCAACGTTACCCAAAAACATCAGATTTAATAAGACTCAAGCCGTATAAAATATTGTAGTTCGTGCCGTCAGTTGGAAGCGATTAAAGTTGAGCAAATGGAACTAATGATCGGCCGTGTCATCAAATCGCACGGAATCAAAGGCGAGCTGAGCGTCGAAGCCACCACCGACGAGCCCGAAATCCGCTTCGCGGTGGGCGAAGTGCTCCATGGCCGCCAGGGAAAGAAGGAACACGATCTCACCGTCAAGGCAGTGCGCGCGCACAAGGGCCGCCTGCTCATTACCTTCGAGGAAGTAAAAGACCGAACCGCAGCCGATAGCCTGCGCGGCACCCAATTTTTTGCGCCGCCACTGGATAACCCAGACGACGAAGGTTTCTACGACCACGAGCTCGAGGGTCTGCGCGTCATCCACGAGGGGGCCGACATCGGTGAAGTCGCCGGAATTACCCATGGGCCAACCCAGTCCTTGCTAGAGGTGCGATTGGAATCTGGCAAGGAAGCCTTGATTCCCTTCGTTGAAGAAATCGTTCCCGAGGTCGACCTTGAGGAAGGCACCTGCACGATTACGCCACCGGAAGGATTGCTAGAGCTGTGAGGCTAGACGTCGTCACAATTTTCCCTGAATACCTAGACCCGCTGCGCCATGCTCTGCTGGGCAAGGCCATCGAACAAGGCAAGCTTTCGGTGGGCGTGCACGATCTGCGCGGCTGGGCCACCGATACACATAAGTCGGTGGATGATTCGCCCTTCGGTGGCGGCCCCGGCATGGTGATGAAGCCGGAGGTCTGGGGCCCTGCGCTTGACGACGTCGCCAGTGGCGCCGCGCGCACCGCGGACCTGGAATCCTCGCTCCCGCACCTCAATAAGCCGCGCCACGACGACGTCGAGGGCGTGGAGGCCACCGGCTACGAGCGGTCGGTAGGGGAGGACGGCGTTGCCGAGGATCTGTCCTTGCCGCTGCTTATCGTCCCGACGCCTGCCGGAAAACCTTTCACGCAGGCAGACGCCCAAGAGTGGTCCAATGAGGAACATATCGTCTTTGCCTGCGGGCGCTACGAGGGCATCGACCAGCGCGTCATTGACGATGCAGCGCAGCGCTACCGCGTACGCGAGGTCTCCATCGGTGACTACGTGTTGATCGGCGGGGAAGTGGCGGTGCTCGTCATGGCCGAGGCCATCGTGCGCCTCATCCCAGGAGTGCTGGGCAACAAGCGCTCTCATGAGGAAGATTCATTCTCCGATGGTTTGCTGGAGGGGCCGAGCTACACCAAACCACGCGAGTGGCGTGGGCTGGCCGTGCCTGAGGTGCTGACCTCTGGAAACCACGCGCTCGTGGATAAGTGGCGCCGCGAGCAATCCCTGCGCCGCACCTTTGAACGCCGCCCCGAGCTATTGGACGGCGTGGAGCTCGATAAAGCCGACCGCAAGTACTTGGAGCAGCTACGCAATGGAAGTTAGTACCGATCTATCTATTTTGATGACGGAGAAAGAATGGAATGACATTCTCACCCGCATGCCGCAGCAGCTGGCAGAAGGTGGCTATGAGCCGGCGAATATCAGCGCGGAGGTCATCTCCTTTACCTGCGAGCCAGACAACATCTTGGTCAACGAGTACATGTCCAAGCACGGCAGCGCACCAGTAGGCGAGAGCGTGTGGCGCGTCATCGTCAACGGCAGCTCTGACCTGCCCTTGCATAAGGTCACCGCGGCGGTGGTGGACTGTTTGCCGCCGCACACGCTGTGGTACGGGACCTCTGAGATCGGTCACACCGAGTTCGGGTTGGGCACCGCCTGCGCGTGGCAACCATAAATCTTTAGGTAGTAACTTCGGCGACGAAAATGGGGAACCTCGCCCTCTGATTAGTTGCTGCAGAATCATCTTGTGAGCTGCGGAAAAAGGAATGTTCCCCGGATTCAATCGTCGTTGGCAGCGCCCGTCTTAGCATGAGGTCATCAAAAGGAAGTCTCCTTACTTCCTTCTCTCTTTACTCGATACAAGGCAGGTGCACCGCATGTCCATCCCCAATACTTTCCCTCCGGTCAACAACGTCGCTGGTTTCCCCAATCCGGCAGATGGCTACGTGGCACCCACAGAGCAGCGCGGCGGGATATCGACCGGCTTGACGGTGGCTATTGCGGCCATCGTTGGTCTTTGCCTGGCTGCAATCGTGGCGGGCGTCATGGCGTTCATGGGCAAAATTGGCGGCTCTGATGCTGCTGCTGGTGCGGCCTCCCCAGCACTCGTCTCTCCTGCACAGGAGGCCGTCCCAGTAACTGTTACTGAGCAGCGCCCGGCCACCGTGACCGCGCAGGCGCCAGAACCCGTCGTACCCGTTGAGCGCGTTGCACAAGCTCCGTCCTACTCCTCTGGATACTCCAGCTATCGAGCGCTCACTGGCAACACCTCGCAAAGCTTTGCAGCAAATGTTTATTCATCCTTTGTAAGCAACTACGCCGCGACCGGCTCCCCGAACGCAACGCTGAAGGTTTATTCTCCGGCTACCGGCGGCAACTACTACATGTACTGCTCCGGCACGTCCTCCTCTGTCCGCTGTTCTGGAGGCGACAACGCAGCAGTTCTCATCTACTAGCACCCTGCGAGCACGTCAAAGCGTTCCGTTTCCTGGACGAGTCGCCCCGACACGAATGTGTTGGGGCGTTACTGCGTGAGGGGAAAGTAATTGAGGAGTTGGAGCGCTCATCGCTGGGATGAAAGGGCGGTGCGGTACCTTTGTTGAGTCCAGAAAATCAGCCACAAAGGTGAGGATTTCTTTTGAAGATTGCAGCTACCATCGCCGCAGAGATTGGTGTAAAGGAGTCTCAGGTTGAGACTGCTTTGACGCTTCTGGCGGAGGGAAACACTGTCCCATTCATCGCGCGTTACCGCAAAGAAGCCACTGGTGGTTTGGATGATTCGCAGTTGCGCACCATCGAGGAGCGCGCGACGTACCTGCGCGAATTGGAAGAGCGTAAAGAGGCAATTTTGGCGGCTATCGATGAGCAGGGAAAGCTCACCGACGAGCTGCGTGCCCAGATTCTCGAGTGTGAGACCAAGGCGCGTTTGGAAGACTTGTACCTGCCATACAAGAAGCGCCGCAAGACCAAGGCGGACATCGCTCGTGAGGCCGGCCTGGAAGAGTTGACGGACAAGCTCATTGAGAACCCCACGGCCAATCCAGAAGAGATGGCGGGGCAGTTCCTGACTGAAGGATTTGAAGACACCAAGAAGGCTCTCGAGGGCGCGCGTTCCATCATCATTGACCGTTTTGCTCTCGACGCCGACTTGGTCGGCGAGGTGCGCGAGCGCATGTTCAACGAGGGCACCATGGGTGCTTCCGTGGTGGCTGGCAAGGAAACCGAAGGCGCCAAGTTTAAGGACTACTTCGAGTTCTCTGAGCCTTTCGACCAGCTGCCCTCGCACCGCATCCTGGCGTTGCTGCGCGGTGAGAACGAGGGCGTTCTCCAGCTCAACCTGGATGCCGGTGAAGACGAAGTCTATGAGGGCATGATTGCCGAGCGTTTTGATCTTGCGGTTAAGGATTCCAAGTGGCTTTCCGACGCCGTGCACTGGGGCTGGCGCACGAAGCTCTACATCTCTTCTGGCCTTGATGTGCGCATGCGCCTCAAAGAAATCGCGGAGGAGGGCGCGCTCAAGGTCTTTGCTACCAACCTGCGCGACGTCTTGTTGGCGGCACCGGCGGGTCAACGCGCCACGATTGGACTGGACCCGGGCTATCGAAACGGCGTGAAGTGCGCTGTAGTTGATTCCACCGGCAAGGTTCTTGATACCGCAATTGTCTACCCGCACCAGCCACAGAACCAGTGGAGCCAGGCAGTAAACACTCTGGCCACGCTGTGTGCGAAGCACTCGGTGGACCTTATGGCTATCGGCAACGGCACCGCTTCCCGTGAGACGGAAAAGCTGGCCAACGAGATCGCTGACATGTTGAAGCAGGCCGGCGGCCAGCGCCCAACTCCGGTCGTGGTCTCTGAGTCGGGTGCTTCGGTCTACTCCGCATCCCAGCTTGCCGCGGATGAGTTCCCAGACATGGACGTCTCGCTGCGTGGTGCGGTCTCCATCGCTCGCCGCCTCCAGGATCCCCTGGCTGAGCTGGTAAAGATCGATCCGAAGGCCATCGGCGTGGGGCAGTACCAACACGACGTCAACCAGACCTCGCTGGCGCGCACCCTCGACGGCGTGGTTGAGGACGCCGTAAACGGTGTCGGCGTTGACCTAAACACCGCATCTGTTCCGCTGCTTGAGCGCGTGGCGGGCGTGAACGCCACGATCGCCACCAACATCGTGGCCTACCGTGACGAGAACGGTTCCTTCGCATCCCGCAAGGAACTCAAGAAGGTTCCGCGCTTGGGGCCGAAAGCCTTCGAGCAGGCAGCAGGCTTCCTGCGCATCAATGGCGGCGTTGACCCACTTGATTCCTCCGCCGTGCACCCGGAGGCCTACCCGGTGGTCGCCCGCATTGCGGAGTCCACGGGGCTCGGCGTGGCTGAACTTATCGGTAACTCCAGAGTGCTGCAGAAACTGCAGCCGGCAGACTTCGCTGACGATACTTTCGGTGTCCCGACTGTCACCGACATCATTGCCGAGCTGGATAAGCCTGGCCGCGACCCGCGTCCAGAGTTTAAGACCGCTACTTTCAAGGAAGGCGTGGACAAAGTCTCGGACCTGGTACCGGGCATGATCCTGGAGGGGACCGTCACCAACGTTGCGGCTTTCGGCGCCTTCGTGGACGTCGGAGTGCACCAGGACGGCCTAGTACACGTCTCCGCGATGAGCAATAAGTTCATCTCCGATCCACATGAGGTCGTGCGCTCCGGGCAGGTAGTAAAGGTCAAAGTCATGGAGGTTGACGTGCAGCGTCAGCGCATCGGCCTCTCGCTGCGCCTCGATGATGAACCAGGCCAGCCTGCACAACGCCAGGGTGGTGGCAAGCGTGGTGACAACGGCGGTAGCAGCAAAGGCGGCAACACTGGCAATGGGGCCAAGGGTGGCCGTGGAGCGCGTGGCGGCCGCGGCAATTCCGGTGGGCGTCCCGCCGGCGGCTCCATGGCGGATGCGCTGAAGAAGGCCGGCTTCGGCAACTAAATTTATTAAAAGTTGCTTCGTGGCGTGCTAGTGCAGCGCGGTGAGTTAGTGATAAGTTTGGTGAAACAAACAAAAGGGTGACCGCGGTCACCATACCTTCATGAGGGAGGGTTTCGCCTTGCACCAGAAACAAACGCCGTTCGACGCCACGCAGCCGGCTGCCCATGCCGTGCAGGAAACGGAAGCGAAGGGGTGGCATCGCATCCTGGACTGGCGCCCGCGTAGCGCACTCTCGCGGGTGCTGATCGTTTTCCTGCTGGTAGCGCCAGTCATCCTCGCAGCCACGATGATGTGGGCGATGTGGGACCCTTCCAAGTACATGCGGCAGATTGACTTGGCGGTGGTCAATGAGGACGCCGGCGTGGAAAAGCAGGGCAAATACGTCAACTACGGCGATCAAGTAGTAGAAGGCCTCCTGGAAACTGACTACCTGAACTTCGCCGAGATGAACGCTCAGGAGGCAAACGATGGGTTGTTAAAGGGCAAGTACCTGATGGTGGTGACCATCCCAAAGGTTTTCTCGGAGCAAGCGGTCACCATCATTAGCGATAAGCCGGTCAAACCGCAGATCCACTTCGCCAGCAACGACTATTACGGAACGAATGGCTCGGTGATTTCTTCGAGCCTGGTTCCGCAGGTGCAGACCAGCGTTGAAAACGCGATTTCCAAAAAGTATGCGGATCAAGTCATCGAGGGCATGGTCAAGCTCAGCGATGGCATTGGTACCGCGGCCGAAGGCGCAGGCCGTCTTGACGAGGGCGTGGGCAAGCTCCAGGCTGGCGGCGAGAAGGCTGTGACCGGCATCGACAAGCTGGATGCCGGAGCGGGCCAGCTCAACAACGGTGCGGGTCAGCTGCACGATGGCACTGGCCGGCTGGTCCAGGGCGTAAGCGAGCTTTCCACGGGCGCGGGTCGGCTTGACGACGGCGCGAATGAGTTGGCGACGGGCTCCGATAAGTTGCTGGAGGGCACGGGCAAGCTTGGCGAAGGCGCCAGCCAAATCGAAGGCGGCGTCGGCCAGCTCACCGGCATGCTCATCCCACTCCTGCAGCAAGCACAGTTAGTGGTGCCGAACCTCATCGGCTTGGTGGATGTGCTGCGCGGAATGGGAATGACGGCTCAGGCAGACCAGCTTTCCACTTTGCTGACGAAGCTGGATCCGGCAAATAGCAGCAACATGGTCTCCCAGCTGGAGAAGCTGCGTGATGGTACGCAGCAGCTGAATTACAACTTGTCCGACCCGAATTCCGAGTACCTAGGTGGCATGCTCAAGCTCAACCAGGGCACCCATCAGCTGGCGGAGGGAACCGGACAGCTGAAAAGCGGCGTGGGCGAGCTATCTACCGGCGCCGTGCAGCTGGATGAAGGTGCGGGACGCTTGGCAGAGGGCACCACGAGCCTTAAGGATGGTACCGGTCAGTTGAAGGGCGGCGGTGCCCAATTGAAAGACGGCATCGATAGGCTCAAGGATGGTTCGGGTCAGCTCGCCACGAAGCTGGGGGAGGGTGCTGAGAAGGCCCCGCATATTACCCAGCCCGACGCGACGGCACAGAATATGGCGGTGCCGATCAACTTCACCGAATCCAACGTCCATCCGGTGCAGACCGGCGTTAGCGCCGTCGACCCAACCAAGAAGGAAATCACGGGCGGCGTCTCGATGCTTCTGGTGCTCGTCTTTGGCTTCCTAGCCATGCTGCTGCTCGCTATGACCCTGCCTTATTATCTGCGTGGCATTTTGCCCGCATTCGCGGTGGTTAGCGGCATCAACTTCCTGTTGTTGCTGGGTATGGCGCTGATGTCCACGCTTATGGGCTGGCACCCGGCAAGCTGGCCGATGATGCTGGGAGTGCTCGCAGCAATCGCGATGGTGGGCGCTGCCACCTACCAGCTGCTGCTGGTGACCTTCGGGCGCAGGATTGGCGCCATCTTCTCGGTCGGCGTTTTTGCCATGGGAGTCATGGTCTTCGGCGGCGTGTGGCCCACGGCGGCCATCCCGGCACCGCTGCGTTTGCTGCATCCTTTGCACCCGATGACCTATGCTAAGAACGCCTTCACCCGCGCCACCGATGGCATTCATGATGGCACCTTCGCCGGCGGCATCATGGTCTTGTTCAGCGTCACCGTCTTGGCGGTAGCCGCCAGCTACCTCATCTTCCGCGCACGCCACCACGGCACCGCGCGCCTGCTGGACGAGCACAAGGTCATGGCAGCGACCACGGCTTAAGCGGCGTGCGCGAGCTAACCAAGCTCCCGGTGTAGGCGCTCCGCGCCGCCGGGGTAGCTGCGCAGCCGCAGTCCAAGCCCCGCGGCGAGCTCGCCATAGCGCAGCGCGAAACCGGCGCTGCGGCTGCCAGAATCACAAATTACCCAGACGGTGCCGCCAGCCGGAGCATCTAAGGAGCCCAGTGCTGCGCGCACCATCTCATCGCCGGCGGTGCCTGCCGCAATTTTGTGAAAAGGCAGAGCGTGCTGGCGCAAGTTCGCCGGCAGCGAGCTATAAAGCAGTGCGGACGGGTCACGGATGTCGAGGAAGCACTCCGCAGCTTCGCCAGCGCTAGCAGCAACGCCAGCGCTAGCAGCAACGCTGGCGTTAGAATTGAGCTCGGCATGAGCTTCCAGTGAGGTGCATAGTGCGCGCCCAGGATCGGCGCTGACGCGGAAGCTGCGCAGGCTCGCTGGGTACGCGGTGTAGCTGGATACCTGGCCCACGGTGGTGTCGATTCCGGTGAACCAGCCAATCGCGGCGGTGGCCATCAGCCCGCCGATGACGGAGGTGGTAGCTCCCAGAACACCGGCGCTGGCGCAATCGGGAAGGGCATCGGCAGTGGGAGCGGCAGGGAAGAGGTCGCGCAAACCGCAGCCGCGGCCATCCGGTGTGTTAGTGCCTGAATGCCATAGTGCTACGTCGCCGCGAAAACCCAAGACGGTGCCCCAGACCAGCGGAGTCGAGGTTGCCTCGCAGGCGTCGGCGATGAGGTACTTCGTGTCGAAGGTATCTGTGCCGTCGATGACGAGGTCTGTGTCCTGACACAGTTGCAGTGCATTGTCTGCGCTAAATTGGGCGACTTTCGCCTCGATGTGTATCTCTGGCTGTAGTTTACGGGCGCGCCGGGCGGCGACCGCGGCTTTGGGCTGGCCCACGTCATCCACGCCGAAGAGCACCTGGCGGTGGATATTGCTCAGCGCTACCTCGTCATCGTCGATGAGCGTAATGTGCCCGATACCCGCGGCGGCCAGCTGCTGCAGGACCGGGCAGCCCAATCCGCCCGCACCCACGATGAGCACGTGCGCGCGGTTAAGAGCAACCTGCGCATCTTGGCCGATTAGCACCTGTTGGCGCGCGGTGCGGGCAGACTCGAGTTCGCTAAGGCCCACTAGAGCACCTCATCGGCCCAGCTGGCAAGGCCTTCAAAGGTTGAAGAGGCTTGGGCATGCTCGCGGCGCGGGATGCGTCCTGCCTGGCGGGCATAGTGCCCGGCGGCCACCGCATGACGCATAGCGTGGGCCATGGCCACGGGGTCTTGGCAGCGGTTGATAGCGCTGGCCAGCAGAACCCCGTCGCAGCCTAGCTCCATCGCGAGGGCGGCGTCGGAGGCGGTGCCGATGCCGGCGTCGACAAGCACGGGTACATTGGCGCGCGCGGCGATGAGCTCGATGTTGTGGGGATTTAAAATTCCCAGCCCCGTGCCGATGGGCGCTCCCAGCGGCATCACGGCGGAAGCGCCCGCATCCTCCAAGCGCAGCGCCGCCACTGGGTCATCGCTGGTATAGGCCAAGACCGTAAACTCCTCTGCCACAAGGAGCTCGGTGGCGTCGATGGTTTCTACGACATCGGGAAGCAGCGTGTGCTCATCCGCAATGACTTCTACCTTGACCCAATTGGTGCCTAGCGCCTCGCGTGCCAGCTGCGCCGTGAGCACGGCATCGCGCGCGGTGCGGCAGCCCGCGGTATTCGGCAGCGGCTCAATGTTAAGCCGGCGCAGCAAGTCAAAGACGCTCTCGCCACCTGCCTGCGCGCTGTGGCGGCGCATCGCCACGGTGGTCAGCTGCGTGCCGGAGGCTACCAGCGCTTTTTCCAGCGCGTCCTGGCTGCTTGCGCCACCCGTTCCCATGATGAGCCGAGATTCAAAGCTCTTATCTGCGATTGTCAGCACTTTACTAGCCTCCCTGGATTGCAGTAAGAACATCGATGACCGCGCCTTCTTCGAGGCGGGTGTCTTTCCACGCCGAGCGTGGAACCACCGCGCCATTTATGGCCACCGCAGTGCCCGCCTCTGGTGCATTGACCTCGGCAATCAGTGCCGCCACTGTTGCTGCGGTGGTATCCATCTTCTGACCGTTGTAGGTGATTGTCATCGTGTTCCTTATATATCTGTCTCGATATGGCTGTCTTTACTTCGGCTCTAGCGCGCAAAGCGCAGCGGGTCGCAGGCCGAAAGGTCGATGCTGGGGTCCTCGCCGAGGACGAGCTCGCGCGTACACCGTGCACCGAAGGCGGCCAGCAGGATACCGTGGCGGAAATACCCGGTGGAGACAATGAGCCTGTCACTCACGCGACCCAGGTAGGGAAGATCATCAGGCGTGCCCGGGCGGGCGCCGGTGGTGGCTTCTAGGAACTCGCAATCTTCGATGCCCGGCAGCACCCGGATGGCATCGCGCAGCAGGTCATAGACACCGCCGGCCAGCGGGGCATTGAGGCTATCCTCGCGGCTGGTCGCGCCCACGGCGATGGTTCCGTCACCGCGTGGAATCAGATAGATAGGACGGTCTTCCACGAATCCGCGCACCACGCGGTCTAGCAGCGGGCGGCGTTGCTCTGGCACACGTAGGCGCAGGATGTCGCCGTAGACTGGGCGCAGCGGTTGCGACCATTCGCTAAGACCATTCGCCCCCAGTCCGGCGGCCAGCACCACCTGGTCTGCGGCGAAAGTACCTCCTTCGGTGTGTACCACTCCGCCGTCGACTCCATCGTCGACGCGTGTGACCTTTGTGCGGTGAAAGTGCACGCCTAGGTTTTCCGCGGCGTCGTATAGCGCGAGCGCCCATTGCCGGGGGAAGACCTGCGTATCCCCGGGAATTGAGACGGCGCCGGCCAGGCGTGGGCTCAGCCCCGGTTCGAGGGAGCGCGCCTGCCGCACGGTGATGCGCTCGACCTGCATGCCGTGCGCATTCTGGTAGTCCATGAGCTCTGACAAATGCTGGGAATCGGCGCGGTCCGCGGCTACCACGAGCGTGCCTTCGTCGCGGTAGCCGGTATCGAGGTCGCTGTGCTTGGCGACGGCCTTGATAAGCTCCGGATACCATTTGCCCGAGGCCTGCATTAGCGGAAAGAGCGGGTCTTGTTGATAGACCACCTCCGCGGCGGGAGCCAGCATGCCGCCGGCATGGTGCGTGGCGCCGGATGCTGGCGCTGGGTCGAAGACATCGACTTTGATCCCTGACTGGGCCAACTCTACTGCGGTGGCAAGGCCGATGACCCCGGCGCCGACGATGGCAACGCTTGAGCTGGCAGTGCTGGCAGTGCTCATGCGCGACCTTTCTCGAATTCGCTCAGGAGACGCTCGCAGTAGGCGGCTGGGTCCGGGGCATTCATGATTCCGCGCACGACGGCCAGGCCGTCGACGCCGGTTGCAGCGAGCTCGGCGGCATCGTCCGCGGTGACGTCGCCGATGGCGACTACGGGCAGCTGCGAGGCGGCGACGATCTCTGGGTAGCCCTCGAGCCCCAGCGGGGTGCGTCCAGAATCCTTCGTCGGGGTAGCGCGGAAGGGACCGCAGCCGACGTAGTCGAGGACGTCCGCGTACTGGTTTGCGTCCCTAATTAACTCAAGCGTTCCCGTGGTCAGGCCGATGATTGCATCGGGGCCGAGCAGCTCACGTGCGGCACGTGGGCAGAGATCGTCCTGGCCGATGTGCACGCCGTGGACGGGCGCGCCCGCGCAACGCAGAGCTAGGGCGACGTCGACGCGGTCGTCGATAAGCACGTGCGCGCGCGGATTTACCTCGTGCACCGCCTCGGCCACGCGGGCGCCCAAATCATAGAGCGTGCGGGCAGAAATTGGCTTTGAGCGCACCTGTACCACGCCCGCGCCGCCACGCACGGCGGCCGCGGCAATCTCCGGTGACATATTGGTGCCGGTGACGAAGTAACAACGCAGATCAAGCACGGTCGGCTGGCTCCGTGTCTGCCGTTTGATAGAGCTTGGAGCCTTGCGCCTTGAACTCGGCTGACATCATTGCCTCGCCGGCCTTGGCATCGGTGGGAAAGCTCGGCATGCCCAGGGAATCCGAGAAAGTATCGCGGATGTCCTGGCTAATCCGCATGGAACAGAACTTCGGGCCACACATCGAACAAAAGTGCGCGGTCTTGGCGGGCTCAGCCGGCAAGGTCTCATCGTGGTATTCCTGCGCGGTCTCAGGGTCGAGCGAAAGCGCGAACTGATCGTGCCACCGGAATTCGAAGCGGGCCTTGCTCATGGCGTCGTCCCACGCCCGCGCGCCGGGGTGGCCCTTGGCCACGTCGGCGGCATGCGCGGCGAGCTTGTAGGTGATGACGCCGGTCTTGACATCGTCACGGTTCGGCAGACCCAGATGCTCCTTCGGGGTGACGTAGCACAGCATCGCGGTGCCGCCCATGGCGATGTGTGCGGCGCCGATGGCGGAAGTGATGTGGTCATATCCCGGAGCGATGTCCGTGACCAGCGGGCCCAGTGTGTAGAACGGGGCGTCGTGGGCCCAGTCCTGTTCCAGCTCGTTGTTTTCCTGGATCATGTTCAGCGGAACGTGGCCGGGGCCTTCCACCATGACCTGCACGTCGTATTCCCAGGCGCGGCGGGTGAGCTCGCCGATGGTCTTAAGCTCGGCGAACTGCGCGGTGTCGTTGGCGTCGGCCAGGCTGCCAGGGCGCAGGCCATCGCCCAAGGAGAAGGCGACGTCGTATTGCGCGAAAATCTCGCAGAGCTCGTCGAAGTTCTCGTAGAGGAAGGACTCCTTGTGGTGGGCCAGGCACCAGCCGGCCATAATCGAACCGCCGCGGGAGACAATTCCGGTGACGCGCTTGGTAGTCAACGGGATGAAGGGCAACAACACACCGGCGTGGATGGTCATGTAGTCCACGCCCTGCTCGCACTGTTCGATGACGGTATCGCGGAAGATCTCCCAGGTAAGGTCCTCGGCCACGCCGTTTACCTTCTCCAGCGCCTGGTAGATAGGCACGGTGCCAATCGGTACTGGGGAGTTGCGCAGAATCCACTCGCGGGTGGTGTGGATGTCATCGCCGGTGGAAAGATCCATCACGGTATCGGCTCCCCAGCGGGTGGCCCAGCGCAGTTTGGACACTTCTTCTGCGATAGAAGAAGTCACGGCGGAGTTGCCGATGTTGGCGTTGATCTTGGTCAAGAACTTGCGGCCGATGATCATCGGCTCGGACTCAGGGTGGTTGATGTTATTCGGGATAATCGCGCGTCCGCGGGCGACCTCGGCGCGCACGAACTCGGGATCGCAGTGCTCGCGCAGCGCCACGAACTCCATTTCCTTGGTGATGATTCCCTTGCGGGCATAGTGCATCTGGGTGACGCGCTTGCCGGCCTTGGCGCGCAGGACGGCACGCTTCTCGCCGCGCCATTCCGCTGAGGCCGCACCACGCTTTTGGGCGGACTTGCCGTCGTCGGCCAGATTGCGCTCGCGGCCGGCGTACTCCTCAACGTCGCCGCGGCCTGCAATCCACTCGCTGCGCAGACCCGGCAGGCCCACCTCCGGCTCACACTCGGGGCCGCGGGTGCGGTAGACGCGGAAAGGCTCGTTGGGCCCAGTGGGTGAGTCATCGAGCTCGATCTGGGTTTCCGGTACCTCCAGGCCATCACGGATGATGGGGGAGTAAGAGTGCTTTGGATGGATCTCGTTAGGGGTAGCCGACATGGCGCCTTCCTCACTTCCTTCGCTGGTGCTAACCAGACAGGTTCGAACGGTCTAGACGCGGCCTTGGCGCCTATCTCAGCCCACTTCTTCGTGGGCACCCGTGGGGTACTTGCATCACACACCATAAACCCTGTGATGCGCGTCTGTCTTGGAATTGCAAGAATTTGCTGTTCGCGCGGTGGGTATGGAAGAATTCCTTTGTTCTATGTAACAGGCACGAACCGGTCAGCTTCTTCAAGGTTGAAGGGGCGCTAGGGTCCTCTGTCTTAAACTGAAAAGGAAAAACAATGGCTAACCTCATTGACAAGGTAGATGCAGCACAGCTGCGTGACGATGTTCCAGACTTCCGCCCAGGCGATACCCTCGACGTAAACGTCAAGGTCATCGAGGGTAAGACCCAGCGTGTTCAGCTCTTTAAGGGCGTGTGCATCCGCCGCCAGGGCGCTGGCATCCGTGAGACCTTCACCGTCCGCAAGGTCTCCTTCGGCATCGGCGTTGAGCGTACCTTCCCGGTTCACTCCCCGAACCTCGAGTCCATCCAGGTTGTACGCCGCGGCCGTGTCCGCCGTGCAAAGCTGTACTACCTGCGCGACCTGCGCGGCAAGAAGGCTCGCATCAAGGAGCGCCGCTAGTTCTAGCGCCGAAAGCGCCCGCCTCCGTCTTCGTTCCTCATTCGAGGTTCGAGAGGGAGAGCGGGCGCTTTTGCTATGTCTAGACTTTTAGGTCTGGACTGTTAGCTTTGCTCTAGTTTTCTTGGTTTTGGTCCGGCGTTTAAATCTGTGCTGAGCTGGTGCCCGGCTGCTGGGTGGAGTCCTGGGCCATTTGCTGCTCGGTGAGCATGTGCTTAATGTCTTGTTGGTCGCTCCTTACCTTTTTCGCCCACCAGACGACGCCCGCGACGATCGCAACGATGATCAGTAGCGGTACGAGTATGAAAAGAAGTTCAATTATTCCCAAAGACATAAACAGCACGCTACTTCAGGCGAAAAAGTAATTCAATACTTTTTGATGGAAGTTTGCGGAGCTCGCGGGGGACTGATGGGGGATTCGGCGAACTTAGAGTTCGCTGAATGCTTTCGTCAGGGTACCGGTTTTCGGGCCCATTGTTGCTAGGATTTAGCCCGTGAATAACGAGAAGGAATTCGAAGACCATGGCGCAGACGTCGCGACTAGCGAGGCCAAGCCGGTAGAAGAAGTATCAGAGAAGAAAGAAAAGAAGGAGAAAAAGGAGCTGCCGTGGCTCCTGGAGACCCTTCTCATCATCCTCTGCGTATTGTGCGTGGTAGGCCTCGTACAAACCTTCATCGGCCGCCAATATGTCATTCCTTCTGGTTCGATGGAGCCAACCCTCCACGGCTGCGATGGCTGCACCAATGACCGCATCTTCACCGAGAAGATTTCCTACTACGGAGATAAGGGCCCAGAGCCTGGCGACGTCGTGGTGTTCAAGGGCACCGATGACTGGAACCGCAATTACCAGTCGCCGCGTTCTTCCAACGAGGTCATTCACAAGATTCAGGATGTACTGAGCTACGTCTCGCTGACCCCGCCGGATGAGAACACCTTGGTCAAGCGCGTCGTAGCTACGGGCGGCCAGACCGTGTCCTGTCAGGAGGGCGATCCAGCTGTGATGGTGGATGGCAAGCCGATTAACCAGGACTACGTCATGGATCCGCCAACCTACAAGGTTGACGAGAAGACCGGTTCCTATGCCTGCGGCGGTGCCTACTTTGGCCCAGTTACCGTTCCGGAAGGAAACATCTGGGTAATGGGCGATAACCGCACGGCTTCCGCGGACTCCCGCTATCACATGCAGGATCAGTACCAGGGCACCATTCCGGTAGAAAACGTCCGCGGCAAGGTCATGTTCGTGTTCTTCCCGTTCAACCACATCGGTGGGGTAGATGACCCAGACATCCAGGCCTAGAAAGCGGCGTCCCAACCTAGAAAACCGCGCCGTTGACCACGCCCCGGAAGAAGAGCGCGTGCGCGTGCGCGATCTTCTGCCTACGGTCATCGTGGTGTTTCTGGTCTTGGCTTTCGTGCAGACGTTCATCGGGCGGATGTATCTGATTCCGTCGGCTTCGATGGAGCCGACGTTGCATGGCTGTGCGGGCTGTAAGAACGACCGTATCTTGGTCCAAAAACTCAGCTATTACTTCTCTGATCCGCAGCCCGGTGATGTCGTGGTCTTCGCAGGCACCGATTCCTGGAATTCTTCCTTCGCAGTAAAGCGCTCCGATAACGTGCTCGTTCGCGGCGTCGAAAATGCCGGCGCGGCCATCGGCTTGCTGCCTAATGGTGAAAACATTTTGGTCAAGCGTGTTATCGCTACCGAAGGCCAGACCGTTTCCTGCGAGGCAGGTGACCCGGCAGTGATGGTGGATGGCCAGCCCATCGACCAGTCTTATGCCAAAACCCCGCCAGAGATGCCGGTGGATACCGCAGCTGGCTCGGAGGCCTGCGGCGGCAGCTATTTTGGCCCCGTCACGGTCCCGGAGGGAAATATTTGGGTGATGGGTGATAATCGCACGAACTCGCTCGACTCCCGCGCGCACTTGGGCGACAACCTGCAGGGCACGATTCCGGTGGACAATGTTCGCGGCAAGGTAGAGGCAGTGGTTCTGCCGATTCCACGCGCACAGCTTATCGACGATCCCAAAATCCAACATGCGGCGGCTTAAACAACAGCGCACCTACGAAGTGGCCTTGAGTAAGGCTGGTCTGGGCCCGGTAGCCGGCGTCGATGAGGCCGGCCGCGGGGCGTGCTGCGGGCCGATTACTATCGCCGCATGCATCCTGCCGGAGAAGATCGTTCCGGAGTTGGATAAGCTCACCGACTCTAAAAAGCTCACGCCCAAGACGCGGGAGAAGCTCTATCCCATCATCAAAGACAAGGCTCTGGCCTGGTCTGTGGTGCATATTGGGGCGGATGACATTGATTCTCGCGGCATCCAGCACGCTAACGTCTCTGGGATGCGTAGGGCGGTAGCGCGCCTGGAGGTGCGCCCGCACTACGTGCTTACCGACGCCCTGAAGATCCCCGGCATGCCCGCACCCCAGCTGCCCATGGTGGGCGGCGATGCCGCGGCGCGCTGCATTGCGGCTGCCAGCGTGCTGGCGAAGGTCTCGCGCGACCACGTGATGGATGAGCTCGATAGGCAGTATCCGGGCTATGGTCTGGGCTCGCACAAGGGCTATGGAACGGCTATTCATCAGGAAGCGATCGCCCAATTGGGTGCCTGCCCGGAACACCGGATGAGCTATCGCAACGTGGCACAAGCCCACGCGAAATTTCTCGCGCGCGCCTGAAACTGTTCAGGTGATTTCCGGGTTAAGCTAAGGCCCATTGACCCCACAACTTTGGAGGATTAGCAAGTGAGCGCCGAGGAACTCGACAACTACGAGGCGGAAGTAGAACTCTCCCTCTACCGCGAATATCGAGATGTTGTAAGCCAGTTCTCCTACGTAGTGGAAACCGAGCGCCGCTTCTACCTGGCGAACGCCGTGGAGCTCATCCCGCACACCTCAGGCCCGGATGTCTACTACGAGGTACGCATGTCTGATGCCTGGGTATGGGACATGTACCGCTCTGCTCGCTTCGTGCGCTACGTCCGCGTTATTACCTACAAGGACGTCAACATCGAGGAGCTGGATAAGCCAGACTTCCTCCTGCCGGAATAGTTATTTCCTTAAAATGTCAGCCCCTGAATAAGGCTGTGCTGGCTTAGCAAACGACACCATCTTTGCGCGCCCTGTCGCGGTAACTTGCCTGAGTCGCGGTGAGTTATCCACAGTTGGCGCGCTTTTTGCGTTTTGGGGCTAGCTATATTCTCTGCTTCTGCGCTGGACTGGGTCTTACAAAGAAAAGTTGATGCGGCTTTTGCGGCGTTTCAGCGGGTGTCGCAGCCCAGGGCGCGGCGAAAGCTCGGAATTTGGGGGAGTAAAGCGTGCTTTTAAGGTCCAATAAGAACCAGGTTTTAGGAAAACGCGGGGAGGCATTTGCCGCGCAGTTTTATCGTGAGCGCGGCGGACAGGTGCTGGCCGCCAACGTGCATTATGCGGTGGGCGAGATTGACCTTATCGTGCAGGAGGGGGCCACGATTGTTTTCGTAGAAGTTAAGACGAGGGCCTCTGATGCTTTTGGGGTAGCCGAAGCCGTTACCCCGCGAAAGCTGGTGCGCATGCGGAAGGCTGCGGCGCAGTGGCTGCAGGATAAACCCTTGTCCGTGGTGCGCTTCGACGTCGTGGCGCTGGTGGCACGCGGCCAGGGATTTGAGCTCACGCACTACGAAGGGGTTGAGCATGGCGCTCGGTAGATGCCATACGACGGCCCTCGAAGGCGTTACCGCGCACGTGGTCACGGTGGAAGCCAACGTGGGAACGGGGCTGCCGGGAGTGCAGGTGGTGGGCATGGCGGATACGGCGATCTCGGAATCGCGAGACCGCATCCGTACTGCGGTGGTTAACTCGCGGCTGCCGTGGGCGAAGACGCGCGTGGTGGTCTCAATGGCGCCGGCGGCTTTGCCGAAGTCAGGTGCACACTTTGACCTTCCCATGGCGTTGGCGATCTTGTCTGCACAGATGCCGCACAATGAACTCCTCGACAATGCGTTGGTGCTTGGTGAGTTGGGCTTAGATGGCAGCGTGCGCCCAGTATCTGGCATCATTCCAGCACTTCTAACGGCGCGGTCCCAGGGCTTCGACACCTTGGTGATCCCGCCGGGCAATGCGGCTGAGGCGACGCTGGTGCCGGATATGAACGTGCTGGTCGCGCACACGCTTGTCGATGCCTTCGCATGGGCATGCGGCAGCCGGGACTTGCCTTCGGCGCAGGGGATGGAAGTACCAGTTCCCGCATGCGAGGAGGTTCCAGACTTTCGCGACATCGCGGGCCAGAGGGAAGCGAAGTGGGCCGCAGAGGTTGCGGCCGCTGGCGGGCATCACCTGTTGATGGTGGGCCCGCCGGGATCAGGAAAGTCGATGATTGCGGCACGTTTGCCTTCCATCCTGCCCAAGCTGAGCACCGACCAATCCGTCGAGGCAACAGCCATTCACTCCTTGGCGGGCACTCCCGGCGCGGTGGTCTCCCGTGCGCCGTTTATTGCGCCGCATTCCTCGGTTACGCGGGCAGCGCTGCTCGGCGGCGGTGCGGGGAATCCGCGGCCAGGCGCGGTGAGCTTGGCGCATCATGGGGTCTTGTTCCTCGACGAGGCCAGCGAAGTATCCGCGCGCGTATTGGACGGGCTGCGCGCTCCCTTGGAGGACGGGCACGTGACCATCTCGCGTGCGCGGCGCGAAGTTACCTTCCCGGCGCGTTTTCAGCTGGTGCTGGCCGCCAATCCATGCCGTTGTGCCGCTGAGGAGCCAAGCAAGTGCCGGTGTAGGGCGTCTGAGCGACGGAACTATCTCACAAATTTGTCGGGGCCGTTGCGTGACCGCTTGGATATGGTGGTGGATATATCGGGCCGGGCGGCGAGCTTGCATGCGGTGGATGAGGAGCCTTCGGCGGCAATCGCGGAAAGGGTCGCGCAAGCACGGGATCGAGCGAAGCAGCGCTGGCGCGGTGATGGACTTGCCGTTCACAATAACGGTGCGGTGCCAGCTTCGTATTTGCGGCGGAATCGTCCTGCGACGGAGACTGCAATGGCGATGCTTGCGGCCTATCTTGCAGATGGCGAGCTAAGCCAGCGCGGCGTTGACCGTGTACTACGCCTAGCGTGGACGCTGGCAGACCTTGACGGCAGAGCCCAGCCTGACATCGACCATGTGGGCAAGGCGCTAGACCTGCGTGGGGCGGGCGTGCTGGAAAGGCTGGCGGCATGAGTAGCTTAAATTTGTCTACTTCGCTGCATGCTTGGATCTATCTCAACCGAGTGGTGGAAGGTCCATCTCGTACCCTGCACGGTTTGTTGTCCCAGTACCCCGTGGATGAGGTGGCGCATGGTGTCTATCACGCGGCGGACTGGATTGGTGCGTTGCGCGATGAGACGACAAGTAGGAGGGACTGGCTGCGGCAGGACGAAGACTTGGCAGCGGCGCAGCGCGTGGGCGCGCGGCTGATTACTCCTGAGGATGCTGAATGGCCTCGGGAAGAATTCGCCCAGGCCTTCGGCTTCTATCAGGCAGGCGGCGCCGATGCCCCGGCGACCTTTGATAGCCAGGCCGTTCCACCGCATGCGCTGTGGGTGAAAGGCAAGTCCGTGCGCGAATGCGTGGCTCAGTCGGTAGCTCTCGTGGGAACACGCGCGATTAGTCGCTACGGCTGGGAGGTCTCCAAGTTGCTGGCTGGGGGCTTGGCCAGCCACCAATGGACCACGGTTTCGGGCGGGGCGCTGGGCGTGGATACGACTATCCATGAAGCAACTTTGGAAGCAGGTGGCCAAACAGTCGCGGTTGCGCCATGCGGCATCGATGTTAACTATCCTGCGCGCAATGCGTCCTTGTTCGCGCGGATCGCGGAAAGCGGATGCGTCATCTCTGAGTTCGCGCCCGGGACTACCCCGCAGCGTCATCGTTTCCTCACCCGCAACCGCTTGGTCGCGGCGCTTTCGGCCGGCACTGTGGTGGTAGAAGCCGCGTTTCGTTCAGGGGCTCTCAACACTTTGAACTGGGCGGAGGCGCTCGGCCGGGTAACCATGGCGGTGCCAGGGCCAGTCACCACAGCAGGCTCGCTGGGATGCCATCAACGCATCCAGGACCAGCGGGCGCAGCTGGTGACATCGGTGGATGAGATTCGCGGGTTGGTGGGCAACGTCGGAAGTGTGGATGCGGCAGGGCAATACGAGCTCGACTTTGCTCCGAGCAAGGTGCAGCAGCTATCTCGCAACGAGCTCAAGGTCTTTGATGCCGCGCCACAAAATAGCGAGGAAGGTGCAACCGCAGAAGACATCGCGCAACAAGCAGGCATGCGCGTGGCCTTGTGTGTCCACCTCTTGGTGGCTTTGCAGAAACAGGGGCTGGTCATGCGCGAGGGCAAGCACTGGCGGCGCAGTGAATGAGATACGAGAACACAAATGACAAAGGCGACAAAGGCGCTGCGCTAGACAGGGGAATGCTGAGCCTTCTGCAACTGGAGTAGACTCCTGGGACATGACACGGAGCGCGGAGGAGCTATCTGGGCAGCTGGTGGAGGCAATCGAGGATTTCGCCGAGCACCAGCTGCTCATCCGTGGGCGCTCGCAGGCCACGGTGAAGGGATACCGCTCCGACCTTCGGGACTTAGCTCGTAGCGTTCCAGATTTTGCGAGTTTCGACCTGAACGCATTGCGCGCCTGGCTCGGTGAGGCTGTCACCGCCGGCAAGTCCCGAGCCACCTTGGCACGCCGCACCGCGGCGGTTCGAGCGTTTTCGACGTGGGCGGTGCGCGAAGGCCATCTTGGCTCGGACGTTGCAGCGCGCTTGGTGACTCCGAAGGTGGGCAAACACCTGCCTAAGGTTCTGGGGG
This sequence comes from Corynebacterium sp. HMSC08C04, assembly GCF_001807495.1. Classification (NCBI taxonomy): domain Bacteria; kingdom Bacillati; phylum Actinomycetota; class Actinomycetes; order Mycobacteriales; family Corynebacteriaceae; genus Corynebacterium; species Corynebacterium sp. HMSC08C04. Next base: position 71,101 of record NZ_KV789229.1, read on the forward strand.
AGAACGAAGCAGGGGAGCTCGTGGGCAATGCCGTCTCGGCCGACGAGGTTCATTTCCTGCGTGATAGTGCGATGCTGGAGCTGCTCTACGCCACCGGCATGCGTGTGGCAGAGCTTGCCGGCCTCGATATCGGTGACCTCGATCTGCGCCGGCAGACCGCGCGGGTTACCGGTAAAGGAAACAAACAGCGCGTGGTGCCTTTTGGAGAGGCAGCCGCTGATGCCTTGCGCACTTGGCTGGATAAGGGCCGCGCGCAATTGGCGGGGGAGACGGAAGCCGTCTTCGTGGGCACACGCGGTGGGCGTATTGACCAACGCCAGGTACGCCGCGTGGTGGAGAAAGCCGCACAGGTAACCGGCGCCAATGGGCTAAGCCCGCACAGCTTGCGGCACACTGCGGCCACCCACCTTCTAGAAGGCGGCGCAGACCTGCGCGTGGTGCAGGAGCTTTTGGGGCACTCGTCCTTGCAGACCACGCAGGTTTATACCCACGTTTCCGCACAGCGGCTCAAGGATGTTTACTCTAAGGCCCATCCACGGGCTTAAGCCGGATCACCGGGGCGTCGAGAAGCGAAAGCGGATCGATATACGTCTTTTCCGGGCCGTCGATAAGCGCGCCCCAGTGCAGGCCAGGCTTGCCGTCCACCGGTGGTGCTAACCTGCCAATGACTTGGCCCTCGCGGACCTTATCGCCCTTGGACACATGCCCGAATACAGGCTGATAGGTCGTGCGCACGCCATCGGCATGCGCGATGGAAACTACGGGTTTGCCCGCCACCTTGCCAACAAAATAGACCTCGCCGTCGCCAGCAGCGCGAACGTCAGAGCCAATCGAAAGCGCCAGGTCCACACCCCGGTGACCAGCGCTCCACTTCTGAGCCGGTGGATCAAAACCTTCCAAAACCCGCGTTGCCATGGCAGCGCCCGTGGTGGGATCGACATATGCCCACGCGGTCGGCGTGTTGGGCGCGCCGGGAGCACAGGGAAGAATGACCAGTTGAAAGGCGCCGAGGCACAGAGCCAGCCAGCAGACATTTGGCTTCGTGCGTATCCAAGAAAAGTTCTTTGCGTTGAGTTTCATAGACCTAGTCTTTGCAATGGGGCAGTGGTGGCGAAAGAGTTGATTAATGCGCTGTGAACAAACTGGGGTTAGTGGGGTGCATGTGAGCGATGTGGTGCCGTTTGGGGCCGCGTCAGCGAAAAATTGTGGAAAAACGCCACTCGTTTTGGACTAGTGCGCAGGATGCGGCTAGAATTTGCCCCAGCAGTGTGTCTGGCATGTTTAAAAACATTTCGATGCGCTGACTACGCGCGGCGAAGTCGTTGCTTCCTGGGTTAAGGAAGAAACAGCCCTGTGTTGACGCGGTCCCCACATGACGTGGGGTGTTGACCAGAGCCTTCGTTGCTAGGGTGCGGAATAAAACACCGCACATTTTCTTGCAAAACCGAAATAACAACAGAAAGCGAGCGAATCATGGCAGTTGTAACCATGCGCGAGCTCCTCGACGCTGGTGTGCACTTCGGCCACCAGACCCGTCGTTGGAACCCAAAGATGAAGCGTTTCATCTTCACCGACCGTAACGGCATCTACATCATCGATCTTCAGCAGACCCTGACCTACATCGATGAGGCTTTCGAGTTCGTCAAGGAGACCGTTGCCCACGGCGGCACCATCCTCTTCGTCGGCACCAAGAAGCAGGCTCAGGAAGCAGTTGCTGAGGAAGCAACTCGCGTTGGCATGCCTTACGTCAACCACCGTTGGCTGGGCGGCATGCTCACCAACTTCCAGACCGTTTCCAAGCGTCTGAAGCGCATGAAGGAGCTTCAGGCAATGGACGCAGCTGAAGACGGCTACAAGGGCCGCACCAAGAAGGAAGTTCTCATGTTGACGCGCGAGCGCGTCAAGCTGGAGCGCGTTCTCGGTGGCATCTCCGAGATGACCAAGGCGCCTTCCGCACTGTGGATTGTTGACACCAACAAGGAGCACATCGCGGTTAAGGAAGCTCAGAAGCTGAACATCCCAGTTGTTGCCATCCTGGACACCAACTGCGATCCGGATGACGTTGACTTCCCGATCCCGGGCAACGACGACGCAATCCGCGCTACCAAACTGCTGTCCGGCATCATCGCCACCGCAGTTGAAGAGGGCAAGAAGGCCCGCGAGGAGCGCCAGCTGGCTGCAGCTAAGGAAGCTGCCGGCGACTCCGCTGAGAAGGAAGCTCGCGACGCAGCAGAGGCTGCTGCTGCTTCCGACCCAGCATCTGCTGAGTCCGCAGAGTAAAAGACTTTAGGCTAAGCCCCCGCTACCGTTGGATTACGGCCGCGGGGGTTTATTCTTCTGTAAAAACTCACCCCCAAGGGCGGCGTAAAACGTTAGCGTCGAGTACGCTGTCACATCGAATACTGTTTGAAACCAAGGAGGATCGCCCGAACTATGGCGAACTACACTGCTGCAGACGTAAAGGCACTGCGCGAGGCTACCGGCTCCGGCATGCTTGATTGCAAGAAGGCACTCGACGAGTCCAACGGTGACTACGACAAGGCCGTAGAGTTCCTGCGCATCAAGGGCGCAAAGAACGTTTCCAAGCGCGCTGAGCGCGAGGCTACCGAGGGCCTCGTTGCTGTTTCCGGCAACACCATGGTCGAAATCAACTGCGAGACCGACTTCGTTGCAAAGAACGAGGCATTCAAGGCTTTCGCTACCAAGATCGCTGAGGCTGCTGGCGAGGCTAAGGTCAACTCCGGCGAGGAGCTGAACAACCTCGAGATCGACGGCAAGAAGGTTTCTGAGATCGTCGACGAAGAGTCCGCAAAGACCGGCGAGAAGCTGCAGGCACGCCGCGCAGTCACCCTTGAGGGCGACAACGTCGCTGTCTACCTGCACCAGCGTTCCGCTGACCTGCCGCCGGCAGTTGGCGTTCTCGTTTCCTACGAGGGCGACGCTGAGGGTGCACACGCTGTTGCTCTGCAGATTGCAGCTATGAACGCTGAGTACCTGACCCGCGAGGACGTTCCGGCTGAGGTCGTTGAGAAGGAGCGCGAGATCGCTGAGGCTACCACCCGCGAGGAGGGCAAGCCGGAGGCTGCTCTGCCGAAGATCGTGGAAGGTCGCCTGAACGGCTTCTACAAGTCCGTCGTTCTGCTTGAGCAGGCTGCACTGTCTGACTCCAAGAAGACCGTCAAGCAGGTTGCTGAGGAAGCTGGCACCACCATCAAGGGCTTCGTGCGTTACGAGGTTGGCGCCTAAGGCTTTGATCTAAAGCTGCTTGCTTTTTAGCTGCAGACTTTCTAGTGGTCCTGTCGCAATTGCGGCAGGACCATTTCGCGTTTTCTGTGCGGGTGGCATCCACCCCATTGAATATGAGCAATAGAGCTTGTGTGGGTAAGATGGAACGGACTTAAAAACGCCCGCATTAAGGAGACGATGAAGGCCGTGGCTAACCCTGACACCAAGCGAACCGGATACAAGCGCGTAATGCTTAAGCTGGGCGGTGAAATGTTCGGAGGTGGCAAGGTCGGCATCGACCCAGACGTTGTAGAAAACGTCGCCCAGCAGATCGCCGAGATTGCAAAGCAGGGCACCGAGGTCGCCGTAGTCATTGGCGGCGGCAACTTTTTCCGCGGCGCCGAGCTTTCCCAGCGCGGCATGGACCGCGCCCGTTCTGATTACATGGGCATGCTGGGCACCGTCATGAACTCCCTAGCACTGCAGGACTTCCTGAAGCAGCAGGGCGTCGATTGCCGCGTGCAGACCTCCATCAACATGGCTCAGATCGCAGAGCCTTACCTGCCGCTGCGCGCAGACCGCCACCTGGAAAAGGGTCGCGTGGTTATCTTCGGCGCTGGCATGGGCATGCCGTACTTCTCCACTGACACCACCGCCGCACAGCGCGCGCTGGAAATTGGGGCAGAGGTGCTCTTCCTCGCCAAGGCTGTTGACGGCGTCTATTCCGACGACCCACGCACCAACCCTGATGCGGAGCTCTACTCCGAAATCACCCCGCGTGAGGTCATCGAGAAGGGCCTAAAGGTTGCAGACGCCACCGCGTTCAGCCTCTGCATGGACAATGACATGCCAATCCTGGTGTTTAACCTGCTGACTGAGGGAAACATCAAGCGCGCCGTCAACGGCGAGCAGATCGGCACCCTGGTTCAGTCCAAGGAAGACTAAGAAAGTACTTTAGGCCACGTCCTTCGCCCCAGAAGGCGTGCGATCCTGCTAGATTCAATCCCAGTTACCTTAAATTCGAAAAGGGGAGTTTTAACCCAATGATCGACGAGATCCAGCTCGAAGCAGAAGAGCACATGACCGCTTCGGTGGAGCACACCCGCGAGCAGCTGGTCACCATCCGTACCGGCCGCGCAAACCCGGCTATGTTCAACGGCCTGGTTGCTGAGTACTACGGTGCGCCGACCCCGATCACCCAGATGGCTACCATCTCCGTTCCGGAACCACGCATGATGCTCATCAAGCCTTATGAGCAGTCCATGATCCACGAGATCGAAAACGCCATCCGCAACTCCGACTTGGGCGTTAACCCAACCAACGACGGCCACGTTCTGCGCGTAACCATCCCGCAGCTGACTGAGGAGCGCCGCCGCGACCTCGTCAAGCAGGCAAAGGGCAAGGGCGAGGACGGAAAGATTGCTATCCGCAACATCCGCCGCAAGGCCATGGACCAGTTGAAGAAGCTGCAGAAGGACGGCGACGCCGGCGAGGACGAAGTCGTTGCAGCCGAAAAGGAAATGGAAAAGACCACTGCGGGTTATATCGACCAGGTGGACAAGCTCGTTGCCAACAAGGAAAACGAGTTGATGGAGGTCTAAGTACCTCGAACCTGGCCGCCGGGCTCTATCAGCTCGGCGGCGCTTTTTTGTGAGTATTCCATCTTCCTGTGGAAGGAGCGCGCGTGACTAGCGAGTCGAATCGTCGTCTGCCCAAGCCGAAGAACGGCGCGGGCCGTGACCTGCCTGCGGCGGTCGGGGTAGGCGTGGGCCTTGGCGCACTCGTTGTCTTTGCCGTCTGGGCCGGTGCCTTTGCTTGGTACATGGTCGTGGCAGTAGCCGTCGCTATCGCAATGTGGGAAGTACTCACGCGCCTACGCGAGCATTCCTTTTTTATGCCTCGCACCCTGCTCATCGTCTTGGGCCAAGCGATGCTCTGGGTCTCCTGGCCGCTGGGAGCCCCCGGCCTCGTGGCGGTCTACGTCGTCGCCGTCTTGGCGCTCATGTTTGGCCGCCTCTTCCACAACGGCCGGCATCGCCCGCCGATTAACTATCTGCGCGATATGGCCGTGGGACTTTTCGTCCTGACCTGGATTCCTTTGTTTGCCACGTTTGCGGCGATGCTGTCTCGCGTGGAGACTCCGTTCGCCTCTGGCGCGGCGTCGATTGTGGCCTTCATGCTCTGCGTCGTGGCCTCTGACACCGGCGGCTACATAGCTGGCGTGATGTTCGGCTCCCACCCCATGGCCCTTGCGGTAAGCCCCAAGAAGTCGTGGGAAGGTTTTATCGGCTCGGTCATCTTTGGCGTTGTCACCGGCGCCCTTAGCGTGAAGCTGCTGCTGCACCACGATGCATGGGTAGGCGGCCTGATGGGCTTGGGGCTGGTGTTCTGCGCTACCTTGGGGGACCTCGTGGAATCCCAATTTAAGCGCGAGCTGGGCATCAAGGACATGTCCCAGATTCTTCCCGGCCACGGCGGCCTGATGGACCGCCTCGACGGCATGCTTCCTTCCGCCATGGTGACCTGGGTGGCCGTGAACTTCTTGGCTAATTTCCACGGTTTCTAAATTTTTAGCCGAAGGCAAAACCTAAAAGACTCCTCCCTCTCTTCCGGCCACGCGTCGAGCGTGACTTAAGAAGATGCGGGAGGAGATTTTTAATGTATTAGTGTTTGGCTCGCTGGGTATTTAGCGGTTGCGTGCCTTGGCCTGCTTGCGCACCTGGCGGCGCAGCTCGAACATGCGCCACATGCCAACCAGTGCCATGATCAGTGCGCCGGCGATGGCGAAGATGAGGTAGGCGATGCCAGCCGGGAATTCGCCCGACCAGTTCAGGAAGTTCATCGGCACCTTCTGCTGGTTCTGCAGGATAAAGACGATGAGGACGATGAGCAGCAGGAATCCCACGATCAGTGCGGCCCAGGTGGAAGCTGCGAAAGATCCTTTGACCTTCGTGTCCTCTTGCTGGGAGTAAGTGGACTCAACTTCGGTGTGCGTGCCAGTGGTGTTATCAGCGGTGGTCTCTGGCGCGTAGGCGGTCTCGTCTGCGGGGAATTCGTTTTGTGTCATATGTCTATTTAATCCTGCGAGCTGTCGATTGTGCCACTTCGCCTCGGTTTCAATTGGGTAAAAGTGCCGAAAACGTGGAAAAATGGGCGGAACCATGGCTGAAGCATTGAAACTTAATTTCTCCGCCCCTCGGCGCGGTTTGCCGCCGAAGCACTTCGCGGATCTGTCCCACGACGAGCGCATTGACGTCCTCGCGGAAATTGGCCTGCCTAAGTTCCGCGCGAACCAGCTGGCAAAGCACTACTACGTACACCGCACCGCGGGTGTCTCCGAGATGACGGACATCCCGGCCGGCAAGCGTGAGGAAGTCCAGGAGCGTCTCTTCCCAACGCTGATGACTCCCATCCGCCAGACCTCCACGGATGACGGGGAGACCACCAAGTCCCTGTGGCGCCTGCACGATGGCACCATGCTCGAGTCTGTGCTCATGCGCTACCCGGGCCGCGCCACCTTGTGTATTTCTTCCCAGGCCGGCTGCGGCATGGCGTGCCCGTTCTGCGCTACCGGTCAGGGCGGCCTCGACCGCAACCTGTCCACCGCAGAGATCGTGGAGCAGTTCCGCCACGCCGCCAAGCTCATGGAGGAAGAAGGCGGCCGCCTGTCCAACGTGGTGTTCATGGGTATGGGCGAGCCGCTGGCCAACTACAAGCGCGTGGTCCACGCCGTGCGCCAGATAACCGGCCAGGACTTGACGGGCTTTGGCCTTTCCCAGCGCAACGTGACGGTTTCCACCGTGGGACTTGCTCCAGCTATCCGCAAGCTTGCCGACGAAGACCTCTCCTGCACCCTGGCAGTCTCCCTGCACACTCCAGACGATGAGCTGCGTGATTCCCTGGTTCCGGTCAACAACCGCTGGCCGGTCGAGGAGGTCCTCGACGCCGCTCGTTACTACGCTGACAAGTCCGGCCGTCGCGTCTCCATCGAGTATGCGCTCATCCGTGACAAGAATGATCAGGACTTCCGCGCCGACATGCTGGGGCAGAAGCTGCACCGCGCGCTCGGCTCCAAGGTGCACGTCAACGTCATCCCGCTGAACCCAACCCCGGGCTCTGAGTGGGACGCCGCACCGAGGGACCGCCAGGACGAGTTCGTCCGCCGTGTCATCGCTCAAGGCGTGCCGTGCACCGTCCGCGATACCAAGGGCGATGAAATCGCCGCCGCCTGCGGCCAGCTCGCTGCCGACGAGCGCGAGTCCGCCTAAAGCTCGGCCAATCCACCCGAGCCATTCACGCCGCCCAACCCATTTACGCCGCCCAATCCACTCACGCCGCCCCAAGCTCGCCTTGGGCGGCGCTTCAGCTAAAGAGCGCATAAAAATCTCCCCGTCACCCAACAACAAGGTGGGTGGCGGGGAGTATTTCGCGTATGCGCTTAGTGCATTGCCTTGCGGGCTGCACGAGCGGTGCCGCGCTCGACGCGCAGGTGGGAAACGCGAGCTGGGTCGATGTTCAGGGCGCGCAGCTCTGCGTCGTTAAGCTCAGCGTAGGAGCCGGAAACCGTCTTCTGGTCATATACCCAGTCCGGCTCAACGTGGCCAACCGGCTGGTTGCGAGCGGTGACGGTGCGCACCTGGGAGAGGTTCGGGCGCAGGGCGAAGATGATAAGGCCCAGAGCAAGAACGACGGCAAGAGCGATGAGCCAGACGGTCTCAACGTGGCCCTTGTGGTTACCGAAGTTGTAGGCCAGCAGGAAGAGTACAGAAATCCAGCCAGCGATCTGAACGCCAGAGCGGCTGATGCGGGACCAACCAAAACCTGCGGACGGGACGTCCTCAGTGGAAACGCCGTCGAAAACCTGCGGTGCCGGCTTGTGGGAAGACACTTGCTCTCCTTTGCGTGTACATGGCGCACTCTGCGCGCGCACATGAAATGCCATTTATTCTGTGTAGTAGTTTAAATCATCCTCGCCGCGTTAGCGAAGAAACACCCCCGGCAATTTCGCTCACCCTATTTTGGCCGCGGCTCGCTAGGGTTGGAGAGGTGAGTACACAGCGCATTCTTATTCTCGGGTCCACGGGCTCCATCGGCACCCAGGCACTGGAAGTTATCGCCGATAACCCGGATAAATTCCAAGTAGTCGGCATCGCCGCGGGCGGTTCCAACCCGCAATTAGTGATAGAGCAGGCCCGTGCTCTCAATCTTTCGTTTGACCACGTGGCGGTGGCGAGTGAGCAGGCTGCACGCGAAGTCTCAGCAGCCTTGGGAGGCCCGGTGCGCACGGGCGCGGATGCCGCTGAGCAGTTGGTGCGCGAAGTCGAAGCAGACAAGGTGCTCAACGCCTTGGTGGGCTCGATGGGCCTGCGCTCTACCATCGCCACGCTGGAGCAGGGGGCGTTTCTCGCCCTGGCCAATAAAGAATCTCTGGTGGCCGGCGGCCATATTGTCACCCGCATGGCAAAACCGGGCCAGATCATCCCGGTCGATTCCGAGCATTCCGCCATGGCGCAGTGCCTGCGCTCCGGCGCGGAAGGGGAGCTGGATAAACTCGTGTTGACGGCGTCGGGTGGCCCTTTCCGCGGCCGCACGCGTGAGGAGATGTGGGACGTGACCCCGCAGCAAGCGGCGCAGCACCCCACGTGGTCCATGGGGCAGATGAATACGCTTAATTCCGCGACCTTAATTAATAAAGGCTTGGAGCTTATCGAGGCCACCTTGCTCTTCGAAATTGCCCCCGAGCGCATCGACGTTACGGTGCACCCGCAGTCCATCATTCATTCCATGGCTACCTTCAAGGATAGCTGCACCATTGCCCAGGCTTCGCCACCTTCGATGAAGCTGCCGATTTCCCTGGCGCTGGATTGGCCGCATCGCGTGCCCGGTGCGCAGCCGGCGCTCGATTTTTCCAAGGCGCACGATTGGCACTTTGAGCCGCTTGACGACGCCGCGTTCCCCGCCGTTTCCCTTGCCCGCGCCGCGGCGGAGGCGGGTGGCACGCATCCGGCGGTCTACAACGCCGCGAACGAGGAGGCTGCGGCGGCTTTCTTGGCAGGCCGCATCCACTTCCCAGAGATCGTCGACGTGGTTGACAAGGTCGTGGGGGAGGCCTCCCAGTTCGCTGGTGTACCCTCATCCGTCGAGGATGTAATCGCCGTTGAGGGCGAGGCCCGCCGGCGCGCAAACGCGCTGGTGGACACTTTGGCTAACTAGAAAGCTTTCACCACTATGGCAAATATCCTGGGCATCGTCTTATTCGCCCTGGGAATCGGTATCACCGTTGCTTTGCACGAGGCTGGACACATGTTCAGCGCTCGTGCTTTCGGCATGCGCGTGCGCCGTTTCTACATCGGCTTTGGCCCCAAGATCGCGGGCTTTACTCGCGGGCACACCGAGTACGGCCTAGCGGCCTTCCCGGTGGGCGGTTTCTGCGACATCGCGGGCATGACGGAACAAGATGACTTCCTCACGGAGGAGGAAGAGCCGCATGCGATGTACAAAAAGCCGGCATGGCAGCGCGTCATCGTGTTGGCTGGCGGCATCACGGTCAACCTCTTTTTGGGTTTTGTCATCTTGCTGCTCATCGCCATGACGGCGGGCATTCCGAACCCGGATGCAGACGTGCGCCCACGAGTGGGCGAGGTGGTTTGCTCAGCAGATCAGAACCAGCAGGGCGAGTTTGCGGACTGCCAGGGCGAGGGGCCTGCGGGCAAGGCTGGAGTGAAGGTCGGCGACATCGTCGTGGCCTTGGACGGCAAGCCTTTGCAAAGCTTTGCGCAGCTGCGCGAGGAGGTCTTCCCGCGCCCGGGGGAGAAGGTGCAACTCGAGGTCGAGCGCGATGGCCAGCACAAGACGCTGGAGATCACTCTGGATTCGGTCAAGCGTTTGAATCAGGAGGGCGCGCTTGTCGACGCCGGCTCCATCGGCCTGGTCAACCAGCCGGTAGATACCACGGAAAAGCATGACTTTATCGGCGCCTTCCCGGCTACGGCGCGTTATGCGGGCTATGTCTTAGACGCGACTGTCGACGGCATCATTCAGTTCCCGGCCAAGGTACCTGGGGTAGTGGCCTCCATCTTTGGTCACGAGCGCGATGTCAACGGTCCGATGTCCGTGGTTGGCGCTTCCCGGGTAGGCGGCGAGCTGGTGGAGCGTAGCCTGTGGTCGACCTTCTTCATGATGCTGGCGACGCTGAACTTCTTCCTGGCTTTGTTCAACCTCATTCCGCTGCCGCCTTTTGATGGCGGTCACATTGCGGTCATCATTTATGAAAAGATTCGCGACGCCATCCGCCGCTTGCTTGGCAAGGAGCCGAAGGGTCCGGCCGACTACACAGCCTTGATGCCTATTACTTATGCCATCGCGGCCGTGCTGATGGTGGTTGGTGCGCTCATCATCGTCGCCGATGTGGTCAACCCGATCCGCCTCTTCGGCTAAGCCTCTTCGGCTTAGCGCTATTGCTCGTCCCGGGCGCAGGGCGGGCATGAGTCTAGGCACTAAGCGGTGCTAAAGTGGTGACGTTAAATCCCCATTTAAATTCCATGCTTGGTTAAGGAGCATTCATGTCGACCCCAATCGGTCTTGGTATCCCAGACGGCCCACCTCCTACCTTGGCTCCGCGACGCAAAACGCGTCAGCTTTTCGTAGGCCCTGTTGGCGTTGGCTCCGAGCACCCGATTTCGGTGCAGTCCATGACCACCACCAAGACCCACGACGTTAACGCCACGCTGCAGCAGATTGCGCAGCTGACCGCCACCGGTTGTGACATCGTGCGCGTTGCTTGCCCGAAGCCAGTCGACGCCGAGGCGCTGCCGGCGATTGCGAAGAAGTCGCCGATCCCGGTCATCGCCGATATTCACTTCCAGCCGAAGTACATCTTCCAGGCCATCGATGCCGGCTGCGCGGCTATCCGCGTGAACCCGGGTAACATCAAGGAGTTCGACGGCCGCGTCAAGGAAGTTGCAAAGGCAGCCGGTGACGCTGGCATCCCGATCCGCATCGGCGTCAACGGCGGTTCCCTGGATAAGCGCCTGCTCGAAAAGTACGGCAAGGCCACCCCGGAGGCCCTCGTCGAGTCCGCTATCTGGGAGGCTGGCCTCTTTGAGGAGCACGGCTTCGGCGACATCGCAATTTCCGTGAAGCACTCTGACCCAGTCCTGATGGTTGAGGCTTATCGCCAGCTGGCTGCGAAGACCGATTACCCGCTGCACCTCGGCGTTACTGAGGCGGGCCCGAAGTTCATGGGCACCATCAAGTCCTCCGTGGCTTTCGGCGCCCTGCTTTCTGAGGGCATTGGCGATACCATCCGCGTTTCGCTTTCTGCCGATCCGGTTGAGGAAATCAAGGTTGGTGACCAGATTCTGCAGTCGCTAAACCTGCGTCCACGCAAGCTGGAGATCGTCTCCTGCCCGTCCTGTGGCCGTGCCCAGGTGGACGTTTATAAGCTCGCCGAGGAAGTTACCGCCGGTCTCGAGGGCATGGAGTTCCCGCTGCGTGTGGCTGTTATGGGTTGTGTTGTTAACGGCCCAGGTGAGGCGCGCGATGCTGACTTGGGTGTTGCTTCCGGCAACGGCAAGGGCCAGATCTTTGTCAAGGGCGAGGTCATCAAGACTGTCCCTGAGTCCCAGATTGTGGAAACCCTCATCGAGGAAGCAATGCGCATTGCTGACGAGGAAGGCTTGGAGGCCGTCGAGGGTGCCAAGGCTGAGGTCCGCGTAACCCGCTAGACCCCACAGAAAACTCAGCACAAAACACGATAAAAATTGTCCGCTTCCCGCTTCGGTGTGGGGCGGACTTTTTGTCCCTTTCGGCTGCTAGTATGCCGAAACATGAGAAAGATGGTGGCGCTGCTATGTGCGGCTTCGTTTGGGGCTAGCTCGCTGGTGGCGTGCACGCCGAAACCTGTTTCGGCGGAGCCTATTGCGGAAAAATTCATCGCGGACATGGAAGCCCGCAACAACGATGAGCTGGCAACGCTGGTGGATAATCCGGACGCCACCACGTCTACGCTGGATGCCACCTACTCGGGCCTGCAGGCAGAAGGTCTTGATATTGAGCTTGGTGATGTAACCCAGGATGACTCGCACGCCACGGCCAAGTACAAGGTGACGTGGGATCTGCCCAAGGACCGCACCTTGAGCTACGACACCGAGATGACCTTGACCAAGAAGGACAAGGACTGGCAGGTGCGCTGGCAGCCGAGCCTGGTTCACCCGAACTTGGGAGCGCATCAGCACTTGGAGTTGCGCGCCATTGACGCCAAGCGTGCGAGCGTGGTTTCCTCCGACGGCGTGGAGCTACTATCGCCGGGCCTGCAGTACCGCGTGGTGGTGGACAAGGAAAAGGCGGGGGATATGCGCCCGCTGGCTGCCAAGATTTCAAGCGCGTTGAACCAGGCGCATGCCCAGGACGATTCCGTGCCGGAGAAGGACGCGGGGGAGTTAGCTAAGGAGCTGGAGGGCTCTGAGGGCAATAGCTACTCGGTGACGATGCTCAATGAGGCCCAGGCGGAGCAGGTGCGCCCGCAGTTGGAGCACATCGAAGGCGTGCGTTTGAACGAGGAGCCTGCGATGGTGACGAGGGAGACGGGCCTGGCCCCGGATATCCTGGCGCGCGTGCGCTCGATTGTTTCGGATGAGGTCGAGGGCAATTCTGGTTGGTCTATTTCGGTGGTCAATGAAAACGGTGCCGCGCTTAGCGACGTCGAGCTGCATCAACCCGAGGAATCTCCCTCCATTCGCGTTGGCTTGGACTACAATGTGCAGCGCGCGGCCCAGGAAGCGGTGAACATGCGCGCTGACTCCGAGGCGATGCTCGTTGCCATCCGCCCCTCCAACGGTGAGATCCTTGCCGTTGCGCAGACTGAGCAGGCAGACAAGAAGGGTGATATCGCGCTGCAGGGTCAGTTCCCTCCGGGCTCGGTGTTCAAGATCATCACGGCCTCGGCCGCGGTGGACAAGCAGGGTGCTACGGCAGATACCATCGTCCCGTGCCCGGGCACGATGAATCTGTTTGGCCGCACCGTCACCAACTACAACGGCTTTTCGCTGGGCAGCGTGCCGATGCGCCAGGCTTTTGCACAGTCTTGTAACACCACCTTCGCTGAGGTCTCGACCAACTTGAAGGAAGGCGAGCTGGCGAAGACGGGCAAGGAGTTCGGCCTGGGCATTGATTACGACATCCCGGGGCTGACCACTATCACGGGCTCCATTCCAGAGGGCAAGACTCCGTTGGAGCGCACCGAAGCAGGATATGGCCAGGGCGCGGACTTGGCTAGCCCGTTCGGCATGGCCTTGGTTTCTGCAACGGTGGCGGCCGGCAAGACGCCGATGCCGACTCTGCTGTCGAACCACAAGACGAAGGCGTCTGAGGACGCCCCGGCACCTGACCCTCACGTGCTGGAGAATGTCCGCGACATGATGCGCGCGGTGGTTACCGGCGGTACGGCATCGGGTATGCAGGCCGGCGGTACCATTTACGGCAAGACCGGTGAGGCTGAGATCAACGAAGGCTCCCACGCCTGGTTTACCGGTTACCGCGAAGATGACATCGCCTTTGCCACGCTCGTTGTCTTGGGCGGTGGTTCCGATACCTCGGTCAACATCACCGACAACTTCCTGCAGAAGCTCGACGCTTACCGCGCCGAGGGCAACGGCTCGGCTCCCGCGCCACAAGAAGGCGAGTAGCACGCACGCAACCCAGCGCTAGCCGCAGCACTTAACCTGGTTAGCCGCGGGGTGGGGAACAGGACTACCATGGTCAAACATGAGTAATCGCGCAAAATTGACCCCTCAGAAGCCCACCCCGATCCGTACCGTTCCGGATTCCATTGAGCGCCCGGAATACGTCTGGAAGGAAACCGTCCAGGAAGCGATGGGTGAGCCTTTCGTTCAGACCCCTGAGACCATTGAGGCCATGCGCGAGGCATCCAAGATTGCCGCTAACGCCCTGCAGGAGGCCGGCAAGGCTGTCGCTCCTGGCGTTACGACTGATGAGCTGGACCGCATCGCGCATGAGTACATGCTGGATCATGGTGCATACCCTTCGACACTGGGTTACATGGGCTTCCCGAAGTCCTGCTGCATCTCGCTGAACGAGATCATCTGCCACGGTATCCCGGATAGCACCGTGATTGAGGATGGCGACATCGTCAACATCGACGTCACCGCATTCAAGAATGGTGTCCACGGCGATACCAACGCTACCTTCCTCGCTGGAAACGTTTCTGAGGAGCACAAGCTCCTTGTTGAACGCACCCACGAGGCAATGATGCGCGGCATTAAGGCGGCAAAGCCAGGCCGTGAGGTTAACGTCATCGGCCGCGTTATCGAGTCTTACGCCAACCGCTTTGGCTACAACGTTGTCCGTGACTTCACCGGCCACGGCGTTGGCCCTACCTTCCACAACGGCCTCGTGGTTCTGCACTACGATTCCACCACGTACCGTGACATCCTCGAGCCAGGCATGACCCTTACCATCGAGCCGATGATCAACCTCGGTTCCCTTGATTACGAAATCTGGGACAATGACTGGACCGTGCAGAACGTTGACGGCAAGTTCACCGCACAGTTCGAGCACACCCTCGTCATCACCAACGACGGCGCCGAAATCCTCACGCTGCCAGACGAGAACTAACCGAAGCTAGAAACCTAAGCCAACACAATATAGTGGCGCCCTCCATCTTGGAAGGCGCCACTTTTTCTATCTGACCCGTCTCAATACTGGGCCCAGATACGCGAAAAGCGCTCCGTCCCCAAAAGGGGAGGAGCGCCAGCGCTTTGAAAGTCCTAGGACCTTCTACCGTAAATTAGCGGCGGAAGATTGGGTCCAGGATGTGCTGCGGCAGAATGCCGGTGTAGACAGCCTGGTTGTAAGCAGCGATCAGGCCACCGATGACGGAAGCTGCCAGTGCAGCGTAGGTGCCATCGCGCCAGAGCTTGGCCCAAAGTGGGTTGGTCTCGTCGTCTACAGAGGAACCGAGGAGCTTCTGGCCCTGTGCCGGCTTGGTGCCGTCGGTCTCACCTGCCCACTTGGAGGACAGGCTCTGCTCCTTGTTGTCGTTCTCGGAGACCTTCTTGCCGGCTTCGATGCCGTCCTTGGCGGAGGTGCTCCAGTTGGAGGAGCCGTATGGCTTGCCGCCGTCCTCGAGCTCAGCAGCGGAAGCAGCGGAAGCAGCGGAAACGCCGCCAAAAGCAACGGTGGTAGCGGTTGCGAGAGCAACTGCAGCAGTGCGGAAGTTACGCATTTATTTACCTTTCAGAATTCTTGACGGAAGGGATTAGCGGGAGAATGGGCCGTGAACGATGAAGTTGTAGACAGGTCCAATGATGCCGCCAAGAAGGGCACCAACGCCACCGATGATGGTTGCGGCGTAGAGAGCCTTAGCCCATGCCGGCTGGGAGGAAAGGGTCTCGTATTCGCCGGTCTCATTAGCGTCACCGTGCTCGGACTTGGAGGAACCGAAGATAGCCTGGCCATCAGCGTTCTGGTCCTTCTCCAAGGCTGCGCCAATCTTGGAGGAAAGGCTGACGTTGGTGGTGTCCTTAGCCTCAGTTGCGGAAGCAACGGTGGTGCCACCGAATGCTACAGCGATTGCGGTTGCGCCGGCGAGGGCTGCATTGCGGATACGCATATCAAAAATCCTTAAATGTCGTACTTGCAAGGCTTTCGATGGAAAACCTAAGTGTTTTGTGGAAACTACTCCCGAAATTGCTTTCAGAGGATTTCCAGAAACACACGGTCGCCGGTTTAATTTCGGCTCGAGCCGGTGTCCTCAATCAAGGTAGCCCATATGTACTTAAATTGCACGTCACGTTTGTAATTTGATTTAGAAAGTTGTCGGGGCTGCCCCCGTAACCGGTCGGATTTACAATGATGGATTTCGGGATGGTCCCCGTGCTCAAGTGGGCAAACTCTCCTTCTGAGGTTCCCTTGTGGGGGTAATTGTGATGTTAGTCACGTAACACAGTCATTTGCCAGTTTAGTCCAAGGACTGCGTTTTCCACGAGCTCCGGCAAAGCTGGATGGATCCAGTATTGCTTCCGAGCAAATGTGCGCATGTCAACGTCATAAACCATGGCGGTGATGAGTTGCTGGATAAGAGTCGATGCTTGGGGTCCCATTAGGTGTGCGCCTAGTAGGCGGCCGGTTTCTTTGCAAGCGATTAGCTTACAAATTCCTGAATTGTCTTCCATGGCCCATCCATAGGCAACATCCCCGTAGTTCTGAACCTTAACGGTAATGCTGTATCCCTGTTCGAGGGCTGCTTCCTCCGTTAGACCAACGCTGGCGATCTGTGGATGGGTGAAAACAGCCGCCGGGACGTGCTCATGTGGCATAGCCTGAAGCTCCTCAGAGTGAAGGAGGTTGTGCTGGACCGCGCGCATCTCTGCATTAGCAACGTGCTTGAGCATGTAGGGAGACGAGACGTCGCCAAGCGCCCAAACGCCCTCCACGGAGGTGCGGCCAAACTCGTCGACCTTGATGCGTCCGTCCTCACGGACCTCAATGCCTGCCTTGTCCAAGTCCATCAAGTCGCCGTTTGGTTTGCGGCCCGTTGCCACCAAGATTGCCTCGGCCTCAACTGTGGAACCATCCTCCAGCGTCAGCGCTACACCTTTCGCAGTTTCCTCCAATTTCTGGGCATTCGCGATGTGGACATCGAAGCGCTCACGGGCGAGCTTGTTGAAGCGCTCCACAATGTCGTGGTCCAAGTGGCGCAGGAGCTTCTCGGAACGGTTGACCACCGTGACCTTCGTGCCAAGACCATCGAAGACGTGCGCAAACTCCATGGCAATGTAGCCGCCGCCCACGATAATCAGGCTCTCCGGCTGCTTAGGCATGCGCATGATGTTTTCGTTCGTATAGAACTTCACGCCGGAATCCTTGTATACCGCAGGAATAGATGGGCGAGAGCCCGCCGCAATGACAATTTGCTCGCCAGTAATCACTTCATCGCCCACCGCAATTGCCTTGGGGCCCACGAACGTGGCGTGCTTGTCAAAGACCGTAATATTCGGCGTCTCATCGCCGCGCCGGTAAGCCTCGCCGCCCTCGGCAATCTTGTCGATGCGGTTGACGAAGACGCGCTCAATAATGGATTCCCAGTCCACATTATTTACCTGCGCATCAATTCCCAGGCGCTTTCCCTCCTTCGCTGCGTGCGCTAAGTCGGCTGCGTAGACGTACATCTTCGTCGGAATGCAACCCACGTTCAAACAAGTGCCGCCAAAGGTTCCTTCCTCGACGATGGCGATCTTCTTATCCTCGAAATCCTCCGAAGGGATCGAGTTACCGGAACCGGTACCGATAATGATCAGATCGAAGTGTTCAGCGTCCGGGAAAGTGGAATCTTGCGAAGTCATTTTTCTCCTTATTAATTAGGAAACGTTTTAGGATGCGTTTATTCAGTTTGTTTTAGTTAGGGCTTAAGTATGTCCGGCAACCATTCATCGACTACGTGGAAGGCCTCGTTGCGGATCGGCTCCCGAGACAAGAACACGTCATGGCGCGCGCCCTCAATCGGGTGCAACGTGTAGTGCGTGCCCAGGTCCTTGGCCCAGCGTTGCGTTTGCTTGACATCAATTACCGCGTCCACGTAGTTGATTTCCTCCGAATACGGTGCGCTGAAATTCGACTTGGTGGACGTCAGCGTCAGGATTGGCACACCGACATCGATGCGGCCGGAGTGGATGGCGTCGAATGCCTTAAACACCGCGCGGATCCATCCCATATATTTCTTGTGGCCCGCTAGGGGCTTCTTCTCAAGGTCATAGTTCCACTCGCCATAGCGGCTGGAATGGATGGAATCACCGAATGCTGTGAGATTGCCGCCGTAAAGCGGGAGAGTGGGGGCGAGCTTGCCTAAAGCGAAGATGGCTGGTTTGAGCGCCGTGTAAGCCGGCTTCGGCACACCCATCATGTCAAGCCATGGGCTATTGAGGATAAGCCCTGCAATGCGGTTGTGGCGCTGCTCGTCGCGACGGCGTAACTGGTCAAGCCACAGCGGAAGGATGCAACCCGCGGTGGAGTGGCCCAAGAACACGACCTTGTCCTGCGGGAGGGCGTCGAGTGCCGCGTTTAAGTCCATAAAGTAGTGGTGCATGTCCGTGATGTAATGCCACTTCTGGTTCGGCTTCCGGGAGCGGCCGCACTTGCGAAGATCGAGGGCGTAGAACGCGTAACCCTTCTCGTGGAAGTGCTTTGCCACGTGCGCCTGGAAGAAGTAATCAGTCATGCCGTGAACCCACACGACGGCGACCCGGTTATCTAACGCGGTGTGCTCGGCGTCTTGTCGGTCCGTGGCTTCGTCGGCGTTGTTCGCGGTTCCGGTATAGCGGATTAAGGTGGCCTCGACTTCGCCTTCGCCGTCGGGGTCGGTGCCTAGAGGCAGGGCCGCGGCTTGGAAACCTGTGCCCAAGATGTCTTGTTTCCATTGCAGAGTTGACTCAGTCATATGCACAGTCTAGGCAAAGTGGGGTGATACGGACGGTGAAAAATCGGACACTTTCCCGGTTGAAGAATCCCAATTTCTACATTAAGGGCGTATGGTGGTTTGGTAATGCGTGACGCGTCCCTTGTTATGTGCCGTTGTCAGCGACAAAGGATTAGGGCAGTTGTCTGGCCTTTGCGTGACCAAAGCCGCAGGCTTTGTCCTCCTGATAGTGGAACGTAAAAGGTGGGCGAGAACGTAAGACACTAAAGGCTCTTGTTCACCAGCGAGAGCTTTGTCCAGGAGCAATAACTTTCAATCTGAAGAGGTAATAGCAAGGTGTCCTCCGACAAGAAGACAGCACAAGTTGTAGATGAGGTAGATGTAGCCCTCGTAGGCGCCGGTATCATGAGCGCCACCCTGGGCGCTATGCTCCGCGAGCTGGAGCCAAGCTGGACCCAGATGGTCTTCGAGCGCCTCGATGGACCTGCTCTGGAGTCCTCCTCCCCATGGAACAACGCTGGTACCGGCCACTCTGCGCTGTGCGAGCTGAACTACACCCCAGAAAAGAACGGTCGCATCGACATTTCTAAGGCTCTGGGCATTAATGAGAAGTTCCAGGTTTCTCGCCAGTTCTGGTCTCACCAGCTCAACAACGGCATCCTGACTGACCCGAAGGCATTCATCAACCCGGTCTCACACGTGTCCTTCGCACAGGGCTCCATCCAGGTTGAGTACCTGAAGCGCCGCTTCGAGGCCCTCAAGGACAACCACATGTTCCCGAACATGCAGTTCTCCGACGACGACGCAGTATTCCAAGAGAAGCTGCCGCTGATGTCCGAAGGCCGCGACTTCAACTCCAAGAAGGTTGCAATTTCTTGGACCGAGGCAGGCACCGACGTAAACTTCGGTGCACTGACCAAGCAGTTCTTCACCGCTGCAAAGGCGTCCGGCACCGAGATCCGTTACGGCCACGAGGTCGTTGACATCAAGCGCGACGGCTCCACCTGGAAGGTTTACTCCAAGAACCTGCACACCGGTGACTACTCCGTGGTCCGCGCGAAGTTCGTCTTCGTCGGTGCTGGCGGATACGCACTCAATCTGCTGCGCAAAGCAGGCGTCCGCGAGGTTTCTGGCTTCGCTGGCTTCCCAGTTTCCGGCCTGTGGCTGCGTTCCAAGAACCCTGAGCTGGTCAAGCAGCACCACGCGAAGGTGTACGGCAAGGCTGCCGTCGGCGCTCCTCCGATGTCTGTTCCGCACCTTGACACCCGCGTTATCGACGGCGAGGAGGGCCTGCTGTTCGGCCCATACGGTGGCTGGTCTCCGAAGTTCCTGAAGAAGGGCTCCTACCTCGACCTCTTCAAGTCCATCCGCCCAGACAACATTCCTTCTTACCTCGGCGTTGCCGTGCAGGAGTTCGGCCTGACCAAGTACCTGGTTTCCGAGGTTCTCAAGGACTTCGATAAGCGCGTCGAGGCGCTGAAGGAATACGTTCCTTCCGCAGACCCAGCAGACTGGGAGACCGTCATCGCCGGCCAGCGCGTTCAGGTCATCAAGCCGGCCGCTGCACCGCACTTCGGCTCCCTCGAGTTCGGCACCACCCTCGTTAACAACCCTGAAGGCAACATCGCCGGCCTACTCGGCGCTTCCCCGGGCGCTTCTATCACCCCGGCCGTCATGATCGAGCTGCTTGAACGTTGCTTCGGCGAGAACATGATCCAGTGGGGCGACAAGATCCAGGAGATGATTCCTTCCTACGGCATCAAGCTGGCCAAGGATAAGAAGCTCTACGACGAGATGTGGGACTACACCCAGAAGACCCTCAAGCTCGACGAGAAGTAAAAACTTCGCCTAAGTTCCGCAGTACGTCCGGTAACCCTCAGGGTTGCCGGGCGTTTCGTATTTGGCGTTGGGCGCAAACGGGCGAGTAACGGCGTCCAAGAACTCCTGGAAGGCGTCCATCTCGAGCAGCGCTTCCTCCACGTTGTGCGGGCGCGGGATGACTCGCGGAACGGTGCTGTTCTTCGGGCCGCCGGGCGGATTCGTTGGCTGCGTACCGTGCAGCTTCTCCCACAGCTCTAGGTTGGCCAGCGTGAAGTCCGGCTGCTTTTCTACCAGCTCGGTGAAGTACTCACTGCGGAGATTAGCGGGCTTGCTAGCGCTGACTTCAGCATCGGTGCTGATGCCAAAGCGCTTGACGAAGTCGCGCTCAAGTTGAGAAGCGAAGCGCTCGTGGTAGCTGTTGATGGTTTCTTGGGCGAAGTTGATGGCCTCGTTGGGGGAGGCGTCGAAAAGCGGCAACATGCTCTCCGCCAGACGCGCGAAGTTCCAGCCCAGGATCTCGGGCTGGTGCCCAAAGCGGTAACGGCCGCGGGTGTCGATGGAGCTAAAACAAGTATCAGGATCGTAGGTCTCCATGAAGGCACACGGGCCATAGTCGATGGTTTCACCAGACAGGGTGGTGTTGTCCGTGTTCAACACGCCGTGGATGAAACCTACGTGCTGCCAGGCTACGACCGTAGCAATCTGGGCGTCGAGGGCGCGGGTAAACAGCTCCTTGTAGCTCGCGCCAGGGTAATGCCGGGCGATCGTGAAATCCGCCAGCTGCTGTAGCTGGCCTGTTTGCGCCGCGTAGTGGAAAGAACCGATGCGGATGTGGCTGGCAGCTACTCGTACCAAGATGCCGGCTTCTTCCTCCACCTGGCGCTGGATGCGCCGGCCAGTAGAAAGGACCGCTAGCGAGCGTGTCGTCGGAATGCCCAGCGCGTGCATCGCCTCCGAGAACAGGTACTCGCGCAACATAGAACGGACTGTTCCGCGCCCGTCAGCCCCAGGGCGCGAGTACGGGGTAGGGCCGGTTCCCTTCGCATGGAGATCGCGCAGGCCTTCCGGAGTCTCGATTTCACCCAGTAGTAAGGCGCGGCCGTCGCCCATGCGCGGATTGAATTGGCCGAATTGGTAACCGGCATAGGCCATCGCGTGTGCCGGGCTATCCTCGCTGCGCCCACAAAGGAAATCGACTCCAGCGGGGCTGCGCAGCCACTCTGGGTCGAGGCCCAGCTCCGTAGCTAGATCCTCGTTCAAGATGAGCAAGCGGGGCGCAGATTGCTGCTCGCCGCGGCTTTCCCGCGCCATGCCGGGAAGGTGCTTAGCAAAGGTGTGGTGCAGTTCGAAGGGAAGTGACATGCCTAAACCTCCAAGCTTCCGCGAACTCGTACGTGGACGTTTCCACCGACCCAGACATTAGCGCCGTCGTCAGTAATGTGCACCAAGCCGTTCCTGCCAAGCTGGCTGCCCTGCCGTGCGGTGTAACTAGCCGGTACCAGGCCGCGCTTGCGCATGAATTGGGCTGCTGTGCCATTGAGAGAGCCTGTGACTGGGTCTTCGAAACCAGGGGTAAAAGCCCGTATCTCGTAGAGCGGTTGACCTGCTTGTTGAGGGGACTCAAGTCCCACGACACCGACCTTGATGTCGCGCGCGTTGTTGGGCTGCAGTGTGCGGACCGCGGCGGCGTCGCGAAGCTGCACCAGGCGCCAGCCGGGGCCGTTGTCTGCCCATGCGGCGTCGTAGATTTCAGCCTCATCGATGCCGAGTGCTGCGGCGGACTCGCTCAGCTCGGCCGCGCTCAATGGCCCAGATTTGTAAAGCGCAGGGGTGGCAAAGGAAAAGACTTCCCTTTCTTTCTTGATATCTACTAGCCCAACGCCGCATTCCTGAACGAGGTCGCCTGTATGTCCGGTGAGCTCGCAGAACACCCGTGCTGTGCCCAACGTGGGGTGACCTGCGAAAGCGAATTCTTCGTGCGGCGTGAAGATACGCACCCGGTAGTCAGCGTCTGCGGTCGTAGGGCGCAACAGGAACGTCGTCTCCGAGAAGT
The DNA here is from genome assembly GCF_001807495.1 of Corynebacterium sp. HMSC08C04. NCBI lineage: Bacteria > Bacillati > Actinomycetota > Actinomycetes > Mycobacteriales > Corynebacteriaceae > Corynebacterium > Corynebacterium sp. HMSC08C04. Next base: position 93,633 of record NZ_KV789229.1, read on the forward strand.
TGATCCAGTTAGCAATGCGCTGCATCTGCTCGGTCGAAAGCTCATCCGCCCCGGCGATGACAGCTAGTGGATTGCCGCTAAAGGCCGTGGTGGCGAAGACATCGACTTCGAAGTAATCAAGGTGCATGGCCACCAGCTTACGAGCCCGAGCAAGCCGCCATGCCGCGGTCTATCCTATGGAACATGAGCGAAGCACTTTTTAGCCGCATCGAGCCAATTCAAGTGATGGCGGATGGCACAGTCAAACAGGTCAATCCCTTCTCCGGAACCGAGGTATGGACCGTTCCAGGCCGCGGGAATCGTCCGTTTGCGCATACCGCCTCTAGCTCCCAACCGCTGGCTGCCGATGCCGCGCGAAACACCTGTGCTTTTTGTTCTTCGCGCAAGCTGGAAACCCCGCCTGAGAAATCACGCATCTTAGCCTCTGGCGAGATAGTGCGTGGGGTTGCGCCAGATTCGTTGGATGCAACCCAGCCTGCTTTTAGGCGCGTACCGAACCTCTTTGAGATCGTCTCCTTCGACTACTGGAAGGCCAACTACGAGTATGAGATGGACGCGGAGACTAAAGAGAGGATGGAGGGCTACATTGCGAATCCTGTAGGCCGCGAGCACGTTCTAAACATCGTGCGGACGAAGCTCAGGGCGGCCGGTCGAGATGCGGACCTAGGGGAGCAGGAACTGCTTACACACGCCGGCTGCTTTTTCGGTGGCGGTCACGATGTCATCATTGGCGCGCGCCACTTTGTGGACGGTGCTACCGATGATTCGCAGTTGGCCTCGTCTGGCACGCTCAGCCCCGACGAGCATTTCCTCTTTACTTCGTTTACCGCAGACTCCATGCGTGACCTTTATGAGCGCAACCGCTACGCCGACTATGTGGTGGCCTTCCAGAACTGGCTGGCGCCCGCCGGGGCTTCCTTTGACCATCTGCACAAGCAGCTGGTGGCCATTGATGACCTCAGCATGTCGGCCGCGCATGAAAACGACATCCTGCGTGCACACCCCAACATGTACAACGACTGGGCCGTAGGCTACGCGGCGCAGCACAACCTGGTGATTGCAGAAAACGATTATGCGGTACTCTTTGCCGGTTTTGGCCATCGCTATCCCACACTGGAGATCTTCTCCAAGTCCGAGCACTGCGAGCCGTGGAAGCAAACGCCTGGGGAAATCCGCGGAATGTCTGACCTTATCCACGCGGCCCATGCGGCAGTTGGCCCCGATGTGGCCTGTAATGAGGAATGGCACCACAAGGCGCCATCGGTCGACCTCGCGCAGCCGTGGCGAGTGATGATCAAACTGCGCGTGTCCACGCTGGCCGGCTTTGAGGGCGGGACCAAGATTTATATCAACACCATCTCGCCGTGGGGATTGCGCGACCGCATCGTTGATTCGCTGTACCGCCTGCGCGAGCGAGGCAAGCTTGCCTCCGGGATTGCGATTGCCACCGAATGCAGCCTAGAGCGCAATAGCCTGCGCTATAACAGCTAATTTGCCGGTGTTCGGTCCTAGGAGTCAAGCACGAGCACCAATTCTGGGGCGCGCTCGCTGCCGCGGATTTCCGTCTCCCACTCGGGGAAGCTTGCGGCGGCTGCGGAAAATTCCTCGAAGGTGGTTGGAAGCACCGGCTGGCTGAGCACGTGGCGGGCGAGTAGGCCCTTGTAGTGCTTGTTGAAGTGAGAGATGACCTTGCGCGAGCCATCAGGCTGAACCGATTCCACGCGAACCGTGGCCGCCGTCTTGAGCTTGCCCAGCTGCTGGTAGGTGCCAGAGCGCATATCGACCACCAGCTCATGGGCCGCGACTTCCTCCAAGGCCTCAGTGATCGCCTTACCCCACCAAGACTTCATAGTGTTTCCACTCAGCTTCGTTCCGCCGGAGAGACGATAATGCGGAATCAGATCATCGGCGCGGACGATGCCGAACAAGGCGGAGCCGATGGCTAGGTGGGAACGAGCGGCGTCGGAAAGCGTGGCGGCATCCAGCGCGTCATAAAGCACACCCGTATACCGTTCGATGGCCGGCAGGGTAGGAGAGCTATAAATTACCTGGTTGGCCTCGGCCTCCCCGCGGAGCTTTTCCGAGAGCTTTAGCTGAATCATCGCCTCATCCACCTCGAGAGAGGCAAGCGCCTGCGCGATCTCCTGGCGCGCCGGGTTCAGCGAGGGGAAGGACAATGCTCCGAAGTCGAGCGGGGCACCGGTGCCGCCGGGGGCTTTCGTCTCAGAAGGAGGGAGGAGAATGAGCATAGCTAAATACTAGCGGGGTAGAGTGCTAGGCATGATTACTCGCCTTTCGAATCTCTTCCTTCGCACCTTGCGCGAAGATCCGGCAGATGCCGAAGTAACCAGCCACAAGCTCCTCGTTCGTGCAGGCTACGTCCGCCGCGCCGCGCCGGGCGTTTACACCTGGCTGCCACTCGGCCTGCGCACCCTGTCCAAGATTGAAGACATCGTGCGCGAGGAGATGAACGCAATCGGCGGCCAGGAGATGCTCTTCCCGGCCCTTTTGCCGCGTGAGCCGTATGAGCAGACCCAGCGCTGGACCGAGTACGGCGATAACCTCTTCCGCCTGAAGGACCGCAAGGGCGCAGACATGCTGCTCGGCCCGACGCACGAGGAGATGTTCGCCTCGGCGGTAAAAGACATGTACTCCTCTTATAAGGACTTCCCGGTTACCCTGTACCAAATCCAGACCAAGTACCGCGATGAGGAGCGTCCGCGTGCGGGCATCCTCCGCGGCCGCGAGTTTGTGATGAAGGATTCCTACTCCTTCGACATGAGCGACGAGGGCCTGGACGAGTCCTACCAGCGCCACCGCAAGGCTTACCAGAACATCTTCAACCGTCTGAAGATTGATTACGCCATCTGCAAGGCAACCTCTGGTGCCATGGGAGGTTCCGCGTCCGAGGAATTCCTGGCTGTCTCTCAGGCAGGTGAGGACACCTTCGTGCGCGCCACGGAGGGCGAGTACGCGGCTAACGTTGAGGCCGTGGTTACTCCTGTGCCGGAAGAAAAGGCAATTGAAGGCCAGGCAGAGGCGAAGGTATACCAGACGCCTGATGCTGCGACCATTGACTCTTTGGTGCAGTGGGCTAACTCTGAAGGCATCGAGGTTGAAGGCCGTGCGGTGGAAGCCGCTGACACCCTGAAGTGCATGGTTATCAAGGTGGCACAGCCTGCGGCAAGCGAGGAAGAAAAGGAATGGCAGCTAGCTGCTGTTCTGATTCCGGGCGACCGCGAGCTGGACGAAAAGCGCCTCGAGGCCTCCCTTGAGCCTGCCGAGTTTGAGCTGGCCGGTGACGAGGACTTCAAGAAGAACCCATTCCTGGTTCGCGGCTTCGTGGGCCCGCGTGCGCTCAACGCAAACGACGTGAAGGTTTATGCGGATCCGCGCGTGGTAAAGGGCTCTTCCTGGATTACTGGTGCTGATGAGGCTAACCACCACGTGGTGGGCTGTATTGCTGGCCGCGACTTCGAGGTTGACGAGTTCATCGAGGCCGCCGAGGTCAAGGAAGGCGATCCGGCACCGAACGGCATGGGCACCCTGACCCTGGAGCGCGGCATCGAGCTGGGCCACATCTTCCAGCTGGGCCGCAAGTACACCGAGGCATTCGATGTTCAGATCCTGGATGAGAACGGCAAGCGTGCGGTTCCGACCATGGGCTCCTACGGCATCGGTATCTCCCGCATGATGGCTGTCTTGGCCGAGCAGATGGCTGACGAGAAGGGCCTGCGTTGGCCGGTTGAAGTTGCTCCTTTCCAGGTGCACGTGGCTGTGGCGAACAAGGACGCCGCTGCGCTTGAGGCAGGGCAGAAGCTGGTCGAGGACCTTGATGCTGCTGGAATCGAGGTTCTCTTTGATGACCGTCCGAAGGTATCTCCGGGCGTGAAGTTCAAGGACGCTGAGCTGCTGGGTATGCCGTTCATCGCCATCCTTGGCCGCTCGTTTGCCGATGGCATTATCGAGCTGCGCATCCGTGGTGGCGAGACGCTTGAGGTGCCGGCTGAGCAGATCGTGGACAAGCTCTTGGAGCTCGTGCGCGGTTGAGGCGTGCCGTTAGAGTGCGCTGTTGGCGCGTGCTGTTAAGAGCGCGCTGTTAAGGCGCAGGTACCGCTGTATGTAAATAAGGCTTCCAATCTTGTGATTTGGGGGCCTTATTTGCATATATAAGTACCTGGCAGTTGGGGTCACTCCGGCCGCGCGGGTTCGCGGGGCGTTTCCGTGTGGGGTGGTGCGGTTTGTGGGGTGCGGTGCGCTTTGTGGGGTGCGGTGCGCGGGGTTGAGGTGAGCCGCTAGAGGGTGAGTACCGCTCTGTGTAAATAGGGCAGCTGTTTGCCGTGTTTTAGGCGGCCTATTTGCACACAGAAGTACGTTGATGGGGGATGCAAAGCGGTGGGTTGCTGTGGATACGCGAAGGCCCTGCCCCTTTCGGTTCGAGGGGCAGGGCCTTATGGCACGTATGAGTGTGGCTTTAGTAGCCGCCTACCGGGCCACCACAGTTTGGCCAAGCACCGGCGCCCTGGGTAGTCAGGACCTGCTCGGCAACAGCAATCTGCTGCTCTTTTGTTGCCTGGTCAGCGGTTGGGGCGTGCTGCTGGCCGCCGAAGCTGCTCCAGGTCTGTGCATTGAACTGCAGGCCACCGTAGTAGCCGTTGCCCGTGTTGATCTGCCAGTTACCACCGGACTCGCATGCTGCAACCTGTTCCCATGCGGAGGCCGGGGCAGCGTTTGCGGCAGGTTGCGCCAGTGCGGCAACGCCCATTGCAGCGGCAGCGGACAGGGTTGCAAACTTCTTCTTTGAACGCATTGAGAAAGCTCTCCTTCTCTTTGTGTCATTAAAGGAACACCCACGCGGTATCTCCGGTGTGTCCATGGCCAACCAACGTAAAAGCGGTGGGAGGGCCCTCGCAATGAAATGCGTCGTAAAGTTTGCTGCTCATTGTCTGGCCGCTACTCAGTAAGCCTTAAGCGGCTGTGGGCTCGGTGGAGAAAACTCGGCGATGTAGAGTCAGGGCATGGCTATTGATTGGAAGCGTGCCCGTGCCCTTACGTTTGGCTCTGTGATGCTAAGCATGGGCACGCTGCACTTTGTGAAGAAGGAAGAATTTGAATCCATCGTGCCGCCGCGTCTGCCAGGCGGTGCGCGGTTCTATAACTATGCCTCAGGTATCTGGGAGCTGGCCACCGGTGCAGCAGTAATTAATGAGCGCACACGTTCCGCCGGCGGCTGGTCCGCAGTAGCACTGTTGCTCGCGGTATGGCCCGCCAATATGTATCACGCCCGCAAGGATTGGAATCAATCCTCCACGGGAGTAGGTAAGAAGCTCTATCACGTGCTGCGTCAGCCAGCACAGTTGCTGATTATTCGCGAGGCGTTGCAGCTTGTGCGCTAGCGCTGTTCGTAGCAGCCCGCTTTAGGTGTGCGGGCCACCAGAACTTCTCGCCGAGGATCTGGACCAAGGCCGGTACCAAGACGGTGATGCCGAGCTGCGCCAGGACTACCAGCGGCAGCACGCCCAATGTGGCGAAGACTGCCGCGAGCAGGATGCCAGCGGAGGTAATCACGCCGCCCGTCGCGGACAACGCACTAAGGATGCCGCGGCGGGTATCGGATCGGGCATCCTCGCGGCCGCGGATTCTTCGTCAGCTAGCTGGGAGTCGGGGCCGCCTACCAGTACAGAGCCCTCGCTGCGGGTGCCGGCGTGCTCACCGAAGTACTCGCGCAGCTGGGTGACCTTGTCGGCGTTTTCGGTAGAGGTCCCGGCCGTTACCTGGACTGGCACGATGGCTGAGTTGCCGTCCTTGCTAGGGATGAGCGAGCCATCTAAAGTGGCGTATTTTCTGGTGAGACACCCTGGCCATTGTAAAAGCCCAGCCTTAAGGCGGGGCCCGAAAACTTGTTTAGGGATTCACGCTTTTCTATAAACCGCGGGATTGGGCAGCAACGGCGATGAGCCAGTTGCGCCAGGCCACGCGTTCCTCGCCCTCGGCAGTGGGGGCGGCGGCTTGTGACGCGGCAGAAGACCACTCGAGGGAGTCATTCCACCCCAGGTGGTCGACGAAAGCTTGGGCGGAAGCAGCGTCGCTAGGCAGCGGCATTTCCTCAGGCGTTGGCTCGTAAGCGGGAGCCGGTTGGGGGACTTCGCCAAGCGGAGCGAGTGACTTTTGCAGCGCTGCGATGCGTTTTTCGTGCATCTCGAGGCGGTCATCGATGTTTTCTTCCATCGACGGCGCGGCGTAGGAGCGGGCGAAGTCCAGGCCGTAGACCTGCTCGTATTCCCATTCCAGAAGCTCTCGGGCGCGGGCGGCTTCGCTGGGTTCAAGCTCCGGGGACTCCGGCAGCTGGGAAGGCTCCCACGCGTCCAAGATGATGGCCTGGTTGGTCACCAGCGCGCGGGACTCCGCGCTGACCTCGCTCAGGGCGTCGCGGGTATGCACCGCGGCTTGGTCCATGACTTCGTTGACATCGACATTTTCTGCGGCCGACTCTTGGTCGGCGGCTTGCGGGTCGCGTTGGACCTCGCAGGAGCGCGGGGCAGTGCCTTCCTCATTGCGGCCGCAAAGCCGCTCGACCTCGGCGTAGAGGGCGTCGGCCTGCTCGGAACGCAACTGCGAAGCGTGGGGATTGACCGCAGCGAGCTGTTGCGCGTCCGCGTCGGCGCTGCGGCCTAAGCCCACGAGTGCCTCATCGGGGCGGGGGCCGAAGTAATCGACGATGGAGTCGACAGCTTGGCATCCGCTCAACGCGGGTGCGAGTGCTCCAAGGGCGGTAAGCGTTGCGATGGGGGTTAGGGCACGGCGGTTCACGCAAAAGACCTTACACGTAACAGTTAGGCTAGAGCGCATGGCTTTTCCAGATGCAGAACAATTAACTGAACTACTCCAACCATTGCTGGAGCCCCGCGGGCTCGACGTGGAGGACGTAAAGACTACCAAGGCGGGAAAGAAATCCCAGGTCATCATCCGCATCGATGGTGATACGCGCCCGAGCTCCGATGTCCTGGAAGAAGTCTCCAATCAGATCTCCCAATTCTTCGATGCCAAGGAAGAATCAGGCGAGTTGAACTTTGGCGCAGGCTACACCCTGGAGGTCTCGACACCGGGCGTCGATCTGCCATTTACCGCCCCGCGCCACTGGCGCCGCAACCGTGGCCGCCTCGTCGCCTTTGAAACCGCTCCGGGCAAGACCGAAGTGGCTCGTATTGGTGCGCTTTCCGCGGATGAGACTGCAGTAGCGCTTATCACTACGGTGAAGAAGGAAGTCCAATTCCGCATCGAGCGATTGGAAAATATCCACCGCGCGGTGGTAGAAATTGAATTTGCTAAACCTTCTGCGGACGAGCAGGAGGCAGCGCAGCAGACGTTTGAATACGCCGAGCAGAACTCGGCAACCCGAGAGGATGAAAAGTGAATATTGATCTAGAGGCACTCCGTACGATCCAGAACGAGCGCGGCGTCCACGTCAAGGACCTGCTCGAAGCGATCGCGAGTGCCTTGTTGTATTCGTACCTGGATTATCGCAAACAGTCGGCAGAAACCAAGGCGGAGGGCACCAAGTCCCGCGTAGACATCGACGCCGACACCGGTGCCGTTTCCGTCATCGTCACGGAGACCGACCTGGAAACTGGCGAGATTTTAAGTGAATACGACGATACGCCAGAAAACTTTGGTCGTTTCGGCGCGCAGGCAGTGCGCGAGGCCATCATCCGCAAGCTGCGCGAGGCAGAAGCCGAGCAAACCTATGAGTCCTATTCGGAACTGACTGGGCGCGTCGTATCCGGCGTCGTCCAGCGCGATGTGCGCGCCAACGAGCGCGGCGTCGTTGTGGTCCAGCTCGGTACTGAACTGGATTCCCAGGACGCTATTTTGCTGCCCGCTGAGCAGCTGCCGGGTGAGAAACTCGAGCACGGTGACCGTATCAAGGCATATGTTGTGGGAGTTACCCGCAACGGCGCGCAGGTGCAGATCACCCTTTCGCGCACCCACCCGGAGCTGGTGCGCGGCCTGTTCGAGCTGGAAGTCCCTGAGGTGGGCGACGGTACCGTTGAGCTGGTGGCCATCGCGCGTGAGGCCGGACACCGCTCCAAGGTGGCAGTGGTGGGCCACGCCAAGGGGCTTAACGCCAAGGGTGCCTGCATTGGTCCACGCGGCCAGCGCGTCAACAACATCATGCGTGAGCTCGGCGGTGAGAAGATCGACATCATCGATTACAGCGAGGAACCAAGCGTCTATGTGGGCAACTCCCTGGCACCGTCTAAGGTTGTCCGCGTTGAGGTCATCGACCACGAAGCACAGGTTGCGCGCGTGACCGTTCCGGATTACCAGCTGTCTTTGGCAATTGGTAAGGAAGGCCAGAACGCCCGCCTGGCGGCGCGTCTTACCGGGTGGAAGATCGACATCCACTCCGATGCAAAATCCAACTAGTAGTCGGGCTGCACAGGGATAAAGGTACTAATTAAGGTTCTGCCAGGTTTTCGCGTAAGCTAGATAACGGCCCACATGCAGAAAAAGCTGTGGCGTTTTTCAGGTAAGCGCGAAAACGTAAGGGAGTTGGATGTCACTTAGACAACCACAGTCAGACCCTCACGTACGTATTCGTACCTGTATTGCTACGCGCCGCCGCTTTCCCGATACGCAGCTATTGCGTGTTGTCGTTGACCGCGATGACCCAAGCGGCCGGCGTGTCGTGGCGGATCCGCGGCGCCGCCTTCCCGGAAGGGGAGCCTGGATTAGCCCGGAACTTTCTGCATTAGAGCTGGCGGAGCGCACCCGAGCATTTCGGCGCGCGCTTCGGTTATCCACTGACGTGGATACAGGTCACGTACGTGAGTACCTGGAGAAGTTGGCGAAAGCCGGCGAATCATAGGTGCATTCGTGAAAGCACCGCGCCTTCACGAGCCAGAGTTAAAGGAAGACCGAACACTGATGAGCGCACAACGATGAAGCATCAGCGATGAAAGTCCATAGCCATTAACTAGGGGTCAGGCCACTTCCAGGCCTTGGCTCCTAGTAACGATCACAAGGAGACAAGTGCCCGGAAAGCTACGTGTTCACGAGCTCGCAAAGCAGCTCGGAGTAACCAGCAAGGAACTACTCGCCACGCTCAAGGAGCAGGGCGAATTCGTCAAGACTGCTTCTTCTACCATTGAACCTCCAGTGGTAAAGAAGATGCGCGCCCACTACGAGGCGCAGTCCGGCGGCGAGAAGCCGGCCGGTGAGAAGTCGGCAGAGAAAAAGCCTGCCGCAAACAAGGCTGCCAAGGATGCCAAGCCAGCTAAGGCTGAAGGCGCTGCCAAGGCAGAAAAGCCTGCAGCTAACGCGCCAAAGCCAGGCGCCCCGAAGCCGGGAGCTGCCAAGTCAGGTGCAAAGCCTGCCGCAAAGGATTCCGCTTCCGCACAGGCAGAGCAGAAGTCCGCTGCCAAGCCAGGCGCCCCGAAGCCAGGCGCCCCGAAGCCAGGTGCTGCTAAGCCGGGCCCGACGGGTGGCCAGAAGCCACAGGCAAACGGCGCGGACAAGTCCGGTTCCAAGTCTGCCCCGAAGCCGGGCGCAGAGCGTCCAAACCCAGGCAACGCTATGCCTCGCCCAATGCCGAAGCCGGGCGGCACCCGCCGCGTGGCCAACAACCCGTTCTCCACGGGTGGTGGCGAGGGCGGCCGTCCAGGACCACGTCCGGGCGGCTCCAAGGGCCAGCGTCCTGGCGGCAAGCCAGGCGATAACCGCGGCGGCAAGGGCGGCGGACGCTCCGGCCAGGGCGAGGGCAACCAGCGTCAGGGGCAGGGCGGCGGTCGTCGTCCATCGCCGGCCATGATGCCTTCGCATCCAAACCCGGCAGCCATGCCGTCTAAGTCCTCCAACGGTGGCGGCGGTGGCCGCGGCCGCGGTGGACGTGGCCAGGGTGGACCCGGCGGCCCAGGTGGCTTCCGTGGTGGCGGACGCGGCGGACGTCGCGGCGGCACCGCAGGTGCATTCGGCCGTCCAGGTGGCGCACCGCGTCGCGGCAAGAAGTCGAAGCGTCAGAAGCGCCATGAGTTTGAAGAGCAGCAGAAGCATGAGGTAGGCGGCGTACGCCTGCCTGACGGCAAGGGCAAGACCATTCGTCTGCGCCGCGGTGCTTCCTTGGCTGACTTCGCAGAGAAGATTGGTGCAGATCCAGCAGCATTGGTGCAGGCACTGTTCAACTTGGGCGAGATGGTTACCGCAACCGCCTCCGTTTCCGAGGAAACACTGCAGCTGCTCGGCGCTGAGATTCACTACGACGTCCAGGTCGTCTCCCCAGAGGACGAGGACCGTGAGCTGCTCGAGTCCTTCGACCTGAAGTTCGGTGAGGACGAGGGTGGCGAAGAGGCGCTGGAGAATCGTCCTCCAGTTGTTACCGTCATGGGTCACGTCGACCACGGTAAGACCCGCCTTTTGGACTCCATCCGTAAGACCAACGAGCGCGAGGGCGAGGCCGGCGGCATCACCCAGGGCATCGGTGCATACCAGACCACCGTTGAACTGGAAGATGGCGAGCGCACCATTACCTTCCTGGATACCCCGGGTCACGAGGCGTTTACCGCTATGCGTGCACGTGGTGCGAAGTCCACTGACTTGGCAATCCTGGTTGTCGCAGCCGATGACGGCGTCATGCCGCAGACCGTTGAGGCAATCAACCACGCCAAGGCTGCGGACATCCCAGTCGTGGTTGCAGTCAACAAGATCGATAAGCCAGAGGCTTCCCCGGATAAGATCCGTGGCCAGCTCACCGAGTACGGCCTGGTGCCGGAGGAGTACGGCGGCGACACCATGTTCGTCGACATCTCTGCAAAGCAGGATCTGCACATCGATAGCCTGCTTGAGGCAGTCATCCTGACTGCTGATGCAGCGCTTGAGCTGACTGCTAACCCAGAGATGGACGCACAGGGCGTTGCCATCGAGTCTCACCTCGACCGTGGCCGCGGCCCGGTTGCCACCGTCATCGTCCAGCGCGGTACCCTCCGTGTTGGTGACTCCATCGTCGTCGGCGATGCGCACGGCCGTGTCCGCCGCATGCTCGACGAGTTTGGTAACGACGTCGAAGAGGCTGGTCCGTCCCGTCCGGTTCAGGTCCAGGGCCTCAACGGTGTTCCAGGTGCCGGCGACAACCTGCTCGTGGTCGAAGATGACCGCGTGGCACGCCAGATTGCTGCACAGCGTGATGCTCGTAAGCGTTCCGCTCTGCAGGCAAAGGCTCGCAAGCGCGTCTCTCTCGAGGATCTGGATGCAGTTCTCAAGGAGACCTCGACCCTCAACCTCATCCTCAAGGGCGACAACGCCGGTTCGGTGGAAGCCTTGGAAGATGCGTTGTTGGACATCGAGATCGATGACGAGGTACAGCTCAACATCATCGATCGTGGCGTCGGTGCTGTAACCCAGACCAACGTCTCCCTGGCAGCGGCTTCCGACGCCATCATCATCGCCTTCAACGTTCGCGCTGAGGGTAAGGCAACTGAGGAAGCTAACGCCGAGGGCGTGGATATCCGCTACTACACGATTATCTACCGCGCCATCGAAGAGGTCGAGGCTGCTCTCAAGGGCATGCTTAAGCCAATCTACGAGGAGCGCGACACCGGTGCTGCGGAGATCCGCGCGCTGTTCAAGTCCTCCGCCGTCGGCACCATCGCGGGCTGCATGGTCACCGAGGGCAAGGTCAAGCGCAACGGCAAGGTCCGCCTCGTTCGCGATGGCAACGTCATCACTTCCGACGCCAAGATCGAGTCCTTGCGCCACGAAAAGGACGACGCAAACGAGATCAACGCCGGCTACGAGTGCGGTATGGTCCTGTCCTACCCAGACATCCAGGTGGGCGACCAGATTCAGGCCTACGAAGAGGTCGAGGTTCCGCGTACCTAGTCCGCAAGCAGTGTAAATAAAATCGCCAGGTGTTTCCCCGCTGGGGAAGCCCTGGCGATTTTATTTGTAGCTTCTGCTGAACCTTAGTGTTTCAACTATCCAGACCGGTTTAAGACAAGTTGGGTTTGCTAATGCGTGCCTTGTTTAGCAGAGAAGCTTGCGTGAGTTCAGCCCTTTCGAGGCAGCTTGCTGCTTTGTTCGGAGCATCGGCATGAAACTCATTTAAAGGATGGGGCATGACGCTTCCTCTTTCTGCTGCAGGACATGTATGCGGAGTAATGTAAGATGAACACGATTTTATAGATCTTGGTAGAGATCGCTAGTTCGACGGAGAAGGAGTTGCACCATGGTTGACCACGCTCGTGCTGCACGAATGGCCAAGCGTATTCAGGAAATCGTGGCGAGTGCTATCGAACGCGAGATCAAGGATCGTCGCCTCGAGATGGTGACCATCACCGATACTCGCGTCACGGGTGATCTCCATGATGCCACCGTTTACTACACCGTGCGCGGCAAGGACATCGACTCCGAGCCAGACTTCGACAAGGCAGCAGAGGCACTCAACCGCGCGAAGGGCCAGCTGCGCAAGATTGTGGGCGATCAGCTCTCCGTGCGCTTTACCCCGACGCTCGCCTTCGAGGTCGATACCGTTCCGGAAGCTTCCGCCCACATGGAGGATTTGCTGGAGCGTGCCCGCGCCCGCGATGCCGAACTTGCCAAGCTGAAGGCCAACGCGAAGCCGGCTGGAGACGCAAACCCATACAAGGATTCCGATCGGGAAGAGGCCTAGGGTGCGCCGCGCTGATTATCAAGGCGCCGCCGACGCCTTGATAGAAGCGAGCAGCATCTGCATCATTACGCACCTGCGCCCCGATGCGGATGCTATCGGCTCTGCCGCCGCGTTGAACCTGGCGTTGCGCCAGCGGGGCAAGCAGACCCGCACCGTCATCGGCCAGGAACGCCCGTTTTCGAACAATCTCTTCACCATCCCTGCCGCCGACGAGATTGAGCTCGTCAACACCCTGCCAAAAGGCTATGACCTTTATGTCACGGTGGACTGTGGTTCCATCGACCGCACCGGCGCTCTCATGGGGGAGTTGGAGAAGATGGCGGGCACCGGCCGGGTACTGTGCATCGACCACCACGCATCGAACCGCGGTTTCGGTTCCATCAATCTGATTGATCCGGAGTGCGAGTCCACCACTGTGGTGCTTCTCGACGTCCTCGATATGCTCTCCGTGCAGATCGATCGTGGGATTGCGCATTGCCTTTATGCCGGTCTGGTTACCGACACCGGCAGCTTCCGCTGGGGTCGGCCAGTCATGCACGACATCGCTGCCCGCCTGATGTTCTATGGGCTCGATACCAAACAGATCGCAGTGGATCTGATGGACTCCAATACTGCCGACGACGTGCAGATGGTCGGCCGCGTGCTGTCTGGTCTGCGCATCATCGAGGCCGGCGAGCACCGCCTCGGCACGCTTATTGTGCCCGTTGAGGAAGTACAGTCGCACTCCGATTCCGCCGTGGAATCCATGGTGGACTTCGTTCGCGCGCTCAAAGGCACCGACATGGGCGTGGTGTTCAAAGAGCAACGCGCGGGAGTCTGGGCGGCGTCGCTGCGTTCTTCCACCGTTAACTGCGCGCAGGTGGCGCTCATGTTCGACGGCGGCGGGCACATCCCGGCGGCCGGTTATACGGCCCTAGGCAAGCCAGAAGAAATCATTGCTCATCTCGTCGACGCACTTGCCGCTTACGACGAAGAAAATGCTGTAGAGGAGTAACCATCACGCGGCGCGAACAGGACAATGCTTCGGCAGAAGCAGAAGATACTTCGAAGCTAGGTAAGGCAGTCACCCACGTGAGCGCTGGTGAGGTATTTCGCCTCGCGTTTCCGGCGCTCGGCGTGCTCGCTGCCATGCCGCTCTACCTGTTGTTGGATACGGCAGTGGTGGGCCGCTTGGGCGCGCATCAGCTGGCCGCACTCGGCGCTGCGGCGACCATCCACACGGTTGTCACTACCCAACTGACTTTTCTTTCCTATGGCACAACCTCACGCGCCTCGCGGCTTTTCGGCGCCGGTAAAAAGGACGAGGCCGTAGCCGAGGGCGTGCAGGCTACCTACGTGGCCATCGGCGTGGGCATGACTCTGGCGGTCATCATGTGGTTGGGCGCAGGGCACTTTGCGCGCTGGCTAACCGGCAATCCAGAAACTGCCCAGGACACCGCGCTGTGGCTGCGCATCGCTGCCTTCGCTATCCCGCTCAATCTCATCGAGATGGCAGGCAACGGTTGGATGCGCGGCGTTCAAAACACTGTAAAACCGCTGCTTTTTACCCTGGCCGGCCTCATTCCTGGCGCCATTGCTGTGCCAGTATTCGTCCACCAGTGGGGCCTTGCCGGCTCCGCCTGGGCCACGGTGCTGGGCATGGCGATCATGGCCTCGCTCTTCCTGTGGGAACTTCACCGTGAGCACGTGGGCTCCTGGCGGCTGCAGTGGGGCGTCGTCAAGCGCCAGCTCGTGTTGGGCCGCGATCTCATCGTGCGCTCTGCCAGCTTCCAGGTGGCCTTCCTTTCGGCCGCCGCCGTGGCCTCCCGCTTCGGCACGGCCCAGCTTGCTGCGCACCAGATCATGATTCAGTTGTGGAACTTCCTATCCCTCGTGCTGGATTCTCTGGCCATCGCCGCCCAGGCGCTGACCGGCGCGGCGCTCGGCGCGGGCTCAGCCAAGCATGCGCGCAGCGTCGGCACCAAGGTCACTTTCTACTCCACGGCCTTTGCACTCGGGCTCGGCGCAGTCTTAGCCCTGGGCATCGGCATCATTCCTGCGCTTTTCACCACCGATGCAGTGGTGCTCGAGGTCATCCGGCTGCCGTGGCTCATCATGATTGCCATGGTGGTTCTGGGAGGCGTGGTTTTTGCACTCGACGGCGTCCTGCTCGGCGCCAGCGATGCCGCCTTCCTGCGCACGCTGACCATCGTTTCGGTGCTTTGCGGATTCCTGCCCGGCGTGTGGGCGGCCTACGCCTTGGGCGCGGGCCTGCCCGGCGTGTGGTGCGGCCTTGCGCTGTTTGTTTTCATCCGTTTCCTCGGCGTGGTCTATCGCTTCCGCTCGATGCGCTGGGCCGTGGTCTAACCTGAAGGAGAACGAAGAAAGGAGCACGCCATGGCCACCTTATGGGCGGTGTCAGATCTCCACGCGGCAGTGCGCGCTAATTCTAGCCGCATCGATGAGCTCTACCCGCAAGATCCTGCCGATTGGCTCATCGTGGCCGGTGACGTGGCCGAGCGCACCGAACTCGTACTGCGCATCCTCACCAAGCTTTCGCGGCGCTATGCCAAGGTGATCTGGGTGCCGGGAAACCACGAGCTCTTCTCGCGTTCCCAAGATAGGTGCCAGGGCCGCGCCAAGTATGACGAGCTGGTGGAGGGCTGCCGCGAAATCGGCGTGGTGACTCCGGAAGACCCATATCCCGTCTTCGGCGGCGTGACCATCGTGCCGCTGTTTACCCTTTATGATTACAGCTTCCGCCCACCCGGCACCACCGTCGAGGGTGCCCTAGAGCGTGCCCGTGAACGCCAGATTGTCATGACCGATGACTTCGCCATCGCTCCCTTCGTCGACGTTCGCGCCTGGTGCTGGGATCGCCTTGCCTATTCCATCAAGCGCCTTTCCCGGGTAAGTGGGCCTACGGTGTTGGTCAATCACTGGCCGCTGGTTCAAGAACCCACTCTGCGCATGGCGTGGCCGGAAATCGCCCTGTGGTGCGGCACTCGCCATACCCACTCGTGGGCGCGGCGCTATAACGCGCAGGCGGTCATCTACGGTCACCTGCATCTGCCCGGCCGCACCAACGTCGATGGGGTAGACCACATCGAGGTCTCACTGGGCTATCCCCGCGAGTGGGAGGCGCACGGACATCTCCAGCAGTGGCCCTATCCGGTCCTACACAGTGATGAGCCGGCGTCCTCGGCGCTTGAGGAGGTGCGCTAATGCTGGAACCACACCTGTTCCCAGATACCGCCCGCTACTGCTACGTGCGCACCGACGCTGCGCTTACGGATTTGGTGAATTACACGCAGCTGGATCCGGAGGAGCAATCCTTGGTCTCCCAGGCAGTTGACGTGCGCAAGGCGGAATTCGGAGACGCCCGTTGGTGCGCGCATCGCGCTTTGCAGGAGCTGGGCTGTGCAAATCAGGAGCCCATCATGCGCGGCGAGCGGGGCATGCCGCTGTGGCCGCACGGCTATACCGGTTCCATGACGCATACAGAGGGCCTGCGCGCGGCGGTAGCGGCTCCGAGTAGACATGTGCGCTCCATGGGCCTCGACGCCGAACCCGCCGAGCCATTGCCCGATCACGTGCTGACCATGATCGCGCGCGCAGGGGAGATGGCGCAGTTAACGCAGCTTGCCGACGCCGGGATTGACTGCCCCGATCGCCTCTTGTTCTGCGCCAAGGAAGCCACGTACAAGGCGTGGTTTCCCATGACACATCGCTGGCTGGACTTCGACCAGGCAGAGATCGACCTGCGCCTCGATGGCACCTTGATCTCCTATATCTTGGCCCGTCCGACCCCCGTGCCGCTGATTAGCGGCCGCTGGATTATCCGCGATGGCTTCGTCATCGTCTCCACGGTCGTTCCCGCGGTGGGCTTTTAGTGGTGGGCTTTTAATAGCCCACCTTTAATAGCCCACCTTTACGCTTAAAGCGTCGACGGGCGGGCCACGAAGATCGTGGCCAGGCGCTTTCCTTTTTCCTTGATGAGCGCAATCGAGCGACCATCAGGATCTACCGCCGCATAGGTGCCCTTTAGCCGGCGCGGCTCGAGCCATTTGCCCATGGCGAGCGCCTTTGCCTCGTCTTCGGTGACCTGAAGGACAGGGTAGGAGCGGGCGAGCGCCTCGTCGAGGCTAAGCGATAGGGCCGGAGCCTCTGCAAGCTCGTCGAGGGTGCGGGCGTCGTCAAGCTTAAATGGCCCCACCTCCGTGCGGCGCAGGGCGGTGAGGTGACCGCCCACGCCGAGCGCCTCACCTAAGTCGCGGGCGAGGGAGCGAATATAGGTGCCAGACGAGCAATCAACGGTGACGTCGAGGTCCAGGTACTCACCTTCGATGCGGTGGGCGAGGATGTCGAAGCGGCCGACCGTAACCGGGCGGGCGGGGATTTCTACCTCTTCGCCCTCGCGCACGCGCTCGTGGGCGCGCTTTCCGTCGATCTTGATAGCAGAGACCGCAGCGGGGCGCTGCATGATGTCACCGGTGAGAGCTGTGACCTCTTTATTGACCTGCTCCATATCGAGTTCGCTTGCAGGCTCGCCCCAGGTGCGCTCGCCCTCGGCGTCGTCAGTATGCGTCGCCATGCCAAGGCGAATGGTGGCGTCGTAGGACTTGGTTGACGCGACCATGTGCGCGAGGAACTTGGTGCCGCGTTCCAAACCGACCACCAAAACGCCGGTGGCCATCGGGTCGAGGGTGCCTGCGTGGCCCACCTTGCGGGTGTGAAATATGCGGCGGAGGCGGCCCACCACATCGTGTGAGGTCATGCCTTGCGGTTTGTCCACTACCACCAGGCCAGAATTTGCGAGCGCATCAGTCATGCCCTGCAGTCTATTCCACGCCTCGCCGTGCATTAGCATGGTGGCCGTGGATATTTGGTACGGAATCGACAGCATCCCCGGTGACTTTGGCCCGACTGCGGTGACCATCGGCGTCTTTGACGGCGTGCACCGCGGCCATCAGCAGCTGATCAATAATGCGGTGAGCTATGCGCGTGCGGAGGAATTGCGCACGGTGATGGTGACTTTTGATCCGCACCCCGTCGCGGTCTTCCTCCCGGAGCGCGCGCCGCTGTCCGTGGTGACGTTTGAGCGCCGCCTGCAGCTGGCGGAAGAGATGGGCATCGATGCGGTGCTCGTCATCGACTTCACCAAGGAGCTCGTGGGCACGACTCCGCAGAACTACGTCGAAGACTTGATTGTGGGAAAGCTGCATGCGCGTCACGTGGTCGTGGGGGAGAACTTCACGTTCGGTGCGGGCGCGAGCGGCACGGCGGACGCGATGGTGGAGTTCGGCAAAACCCATGGCTTTAGCGTCGACGTGGTGCCGCTGCTTGACGACGCCGGGGTGCGAATCTGCTCCACAAATATCCGCGCCAACCTGGCGAAAGGTGAGATTTCCAAGGCTAACTGGGCTCTTGGCCGCCACTTCTCAGTGACTGGCCCGGTGGTGCGCGGTGCCGGGCGCGGCGGCAAGGAGCTCGGTTTTCCCACCGCCAATCAGTACTTCCCGGATAGCGTGGCTATTCCGGCCGATGGCGTCTATGCGGGCTGGTTCATCCTGGAGCCGGCTGAGGCGCCCGTCGAGGGCAACATGGACCACGGCGTGGCTTATGCGGCGGCGATCTCCGTGGGCACGAACCCGACCTTCGGCGACGAAGAACGTTCCATCGAGTCCTTCGTGCTGGATCGCGATGCCGATCTCTATGGGCACGTGGCCACGGTAAAGTTCGTGGATCATCTGCGCGACATGGTGAAGTTCAACTCGGTAGAAGAGTTGCTGGACGCGATGGCGGCAGATGTGGCCAAGGCACGTGAGGTCCTCGCCGAGGATGCTAAGGCCCGCGGTTGGGAGAAGGACGAGTACTTCCTGCAGGAGGGCTAAATGAAGGTCATTTTGGATCTCGATACCGGGATCGACGATGCCTTAGCGCTGGCCTATGCGCTGGCGCATCCTGACCTTGAGCTCATCGGCGTGACGGTGACTTATGGCAACGTGCCTGTGGAGCTGGGCGTGCGCAATACCTTGGTTTTGCTGGAGCTGCTCGGCGCGGGCGGCGTCCCGGTCTTTGCCGGTGCGCAGCCGGCGGGATTCCAGGTCAAGCCAATTTCCGCATTCATCCATGGCCGCAATGGCATTGGCGACGTCCTGCTTCCGCCGCCGCGCGGGCGCGCGCAAAAAGAATCCGCGGTGGAGTTCTTGTGCCGTGCCGCGCGGAAGCACGGTCAGGAACTGGTGATTATCCCGACTGGGCCGTCCACCACGATTGCGGCGGCGCTGAAAGCTGAGCCGGCACTCGCGGATACTCGCATCGTCATGATGGGCGGCGCCCTGACCGTGCCGGGCAACGTCACCACCTGGTCTGAGGCCAATGTGGCGCAGGACCCCGCTGCCACGGACTTCCTCTTCCGCACTGCACGCGATGTCACGATGGTGGGCTTGGATGTCACGCTGCAAACGCTTCTGACCACTGCGGAGACCCGGCAGTGGCGTGGGCTCGGTACACGGGCCGGACGCGTTTATGCGGACATGCTCGACTATTACATCCGCGCCTACGCCGCCATCGAACCGGACCTTGGCGGTTGTGGCCTGCATGATCCGCTCGCGGTAGCCGTGGCGGCAGACCCTCGCCTGGTCACCTGCTTCGATACCAACCTGGTCTGTGAAACCACTGGCACGACCCCTGGCCGCACCATCGGCGACGTTGCCAGGATGAAAGAACCACACAAGGCTGCCCACGTGGCAGTAGAGGTGGATGCCCCGCGCTTCGTGGCCGAGCTGATGGACAAGCTCGATTCGCTTCTGCAATAGCATTAACGTGCAGAAAGTGGCGTATCTTCCTGCGAATTGTTCCAAGAAGTCGCAGTTTGGGTTTGGGGAAGAAAAGCTGTTAGAGTTATCCCTTGGCTTTGTGACTGCGGTCCGCAGCAGTTAAAGGCGCTAAGAATTTCATGCGGACTGAAATACAATAGGAGAAATCCAACATGGCTTTGAGCACTGAGAAGAAGGCAGAGATCCTCAAGGAGTACGGCCTGCACGAGACCGATACCGGCTCCCCAGAGGCACAGATCGCTCTGCTGACCTCCCGTATCAACACCCTGACCGAGCACCTGAAGTTCCACAAGCACGATCACCACTCCCGTCGTGGTCTGCTGCTGATGGTCGGTCGTCGCCGCGGCCTGCTGAAGTACCTCGCAGCTAACGACATCGATCGTTACCGTGACCTCATCTCCCGCCTGGGCCTGCGCCGCTAAGCCCTTCGGTTGCTTTCAAACCCCGTCTTCGGACGGGGTTTGTTGCGTTTTTGAGGCCGTCTCGATCACGCAGCAGGTATCGCGGCCCCAGAGATGGTAGCTTGGCACCATGGAACCTTATATCGGCATTGTCGTTTTTGAACTTGAATCGGTAGAGCCCAGTGAGCCGTCGTATTTCCGGGAAGATTTTGTCCTCGTCCGTGCCACAGACGACGATGAGGCGCGCGCGAAGGTCGAGGCGCTGGCGCGTAGCCAAGAATCGGCAGAGCATCCCACAATCGTGATGCGCCACATCGTGGATGTCGCGCCCGCACTCGACGGCACGGTCGAGGGAGACGTGGACCTCTATGCGCGCCACTTTGCGTCGCTTGAGGACTATGCGCGCTTCGAAATGATGCTGGGAGGGCGCGACCCGTTCGCCTAGTCCTGTGCGTGGGCTACACGAGGAGCACTGCCGTGAGGACGTTGATGGTAGCGTGCACGGTGGCGCCGGGCCATAGAGAAGCGCTTTTCTCGCGCAGCCAACCCATGGCGAAGCCGGTGGCAATCTGCAAAACAAAGAGCGGGATGAGGCTGATATCCAGCATGGCCAGCGGTAGGTGGATGAGGCCGAAGAGGAGGCCCTGCACTGTAATTCCCGCGCCGACATTCCAGCGCTGGGTGATAATTCCTTGTAGGAAACCGCGGAAGAAGATCTCTTCGCCCACCGCGCGCAGCGCCATCGCGAGGAATCCCATTGCCGTTGTTGCAGTCGTGGTCTGCGCGACAACCTCCGGCGGCGCAGGCAACAACGCGAGGTAGCTCAGCACCAGCAATACGAGCAGCATCACCGCTGCCCACGCCCACCCGCGCGCCCATGGACGTCCCAGTCCGCAGACGGCGACTGCCGGCTGGCGGCGGAGGAGAAGGTAGATGAGTGTGGGAAGCGACCACAGCAACAACATGACCATGGTTTAAGTCTAAGTCTGTACCGCGATTCGGGGAGCGTGATGTTCGACATAATCCCAGGAAAGCTGCTAAAATCGCTACTCGTTGTAGAAACCTAACCATTTTTAACCGGCGGCACCGATGATCGCCGGACTACAAGGAGTAGAAAACTTTGAGCGCTAGAAACGCTGTTGAGTTCAACATTGATGAAGAATTCGGTATCACCGAAGCAATCGCCACCCTTGACAATGGCGATTTTGGCACCCGCACCATCCGTTTCGAGACTGGCCAGCTGGCTCGTCAGGCGGGCGGCTCTGTCACCACTTACCTGGACGAGGACACCATGCTCCTGTCCACCACCACCGCCTCCAACCAGCCGCGTGAGGGCTTCGACTTCTTCCCGCTGACCGTGGACGTCGAGGAGCGCATGTACGCAGCCGGCAAGATTCCGGGCTCCTTCTTCCGCCGCGAAGGCCGTCCCTCCACCGAAGCCATCCTGGCCTGCCGCCTGATCGACCGTCCACTGCGCCCGACCTTTGTCAAGGGCCTGCGCAACGAGGTGCAGGTCGTTGTCACGGTGCTTTCCATGGCGCCGGAGGAGTACTACGACGTCATCGCCATCAACGGTGCATCTGCTTCCACCCAGCTTTCCGGCCTGCCGGTATCCGGCGCCGTCGGCGGCGTGCGCATGGCGCTTATCGCTGATGACAAGCATCCAGAAGGCCAGTGGGTTGCGTTCCCGAACCACGAGCAGCACGAGCGTGCGCTGTTCGAGATGGTCGTCGCCGGCCGCATTGTGAAGAAGGGCCGCAAGGAAGACGTTGCCATCATGATGGTTGAGGCAGGCGCTGGTATCAACGTTGCAGAGCGCATCAAGGAAGGCGCACCGGCACCGCAGGAATCCACCGTTGCAGCAGGCCTTGAAGCAGCAAAACCATTCATCAAGACCCTGTGCGAGGCGCAGGCAGGTCTGGCTGAGCGCACAGCGAAGGAAACCCAGGAGTTCCCGCTCTTCCCGCCTTACACCGATGACGTATTTGCCGCCGTGGAAAAGGCAGCCTCCAAGAAGTTGGAGAAGCTGCTGACCATCCCTGGCAAGCAGGACCGTGACGAAGCTACCAACGAGTACATGGAGCAGGTCGAGGCGGATCTCCTCGAGAAGTTTGAAGATGAGGACGCCTCCAAGCAGATCCGCGCTGCGTATAACGCTGTCATGAAGGCCATCGTGCGCAAGAAGATCCTCACCGAGGGCTTCCGCATCGACGGCCGTGGCGTCACCGACATCCGTGACCTGGGCGTTGAGGTTGACCTCATCCCACGCGCACACGGTTCCTCCCTTTTCGAGCGCGGTGAGACCCAGATCCTGGGCGTTACCACCCTGGACATGCTCAAGATGGAGCAGCAGATCGATTCCCTGACCCCGGTCACGGGCAAGCGCTACATGCACCACTACAACTTCCCGCCGTACTCCACCGGTGAGACCGGCCGCGTTGGCTCCCCGAAGCGCCGCGAGATCGGCCACGGTGCTCTTGCCGAGCGCGCCCTGCTGCCGGTCATCCCTTCCCGCGAGGACTTCCCGTACGCCATCCGTCAGGTCTCTGAGGCCCTCGGCTCCAACGGTTCTACTTCCATGGGCTCCGTTTGTGCTTCCACGCTGTCCCTGTACAACGCTGGTGTGCCGCTGAAGGCCCCGGTTGCAGGTATCGCAATGGGCCTGGTTTCCGGTGAGGTAGACGGCAAGGAGAAGTTCGTCGCTCTGACTGACATCCTGGGCGCCGAGGACGCATTCGGTGACATGGACTTCAAGGTCGCAGGTACCTCCGAGTTCATCACCGCGCTGCAGCTAGACACCAAGCTCGATGGCATCCCGTCCAAGGTCCTGGCTAAGGCACTGGAGCAGGCGCGTGACGCCCGCGCCACCATCTTGGAGACCATGGCTGAGGTCATCGAAGGCCCAGACGAGATGTCTGGTCTGGCTCCGAAGATCACTTCCGTGAAGATTCCGGTCAACAAGATCGGCGAGCTCATCGGCCCGAAGGGCAAGACCATCAACTCGATTACCGAGGAGACCGGCGCTGAGGTTTCCATCGAGGAAGACGGCACCGTCTACATCTCTGCCGCAACTGGTGAGGCTGCCGACGCCGCGATCGAGAAGGTTAACTCCATCGCTAACCCGCAGCTGCCGAAGGTCGGCGAGCGCTTCCTGGGCACCGTCGTTAAGACCGTAGCTTTCGGTGCGTTTGTCTCCCTGACCCCGGGCCGCGATGGCCTCATCCACATCTCGAAGCTCGGCGGCGACGAGCGCATCGAGAAGGTCGAGGACGTTGTCAACGTCGGCGATAAGATTCAGGTCGAAATCGCAGACATCGACAACCGCGGCAAGATCTCCTTGGTTCCGGTCGAGGAAAACTAGTCGCACCCTCCCGACAAGCCGTGTGATGCGGCTGTTACACAACGGCGCCCTCGCTTGGCGGTCGCAACTTTTGCCGGCTGCTAGCGAGGGCGCTTTTCCTTGTCTCTAGCGTCATCGGTGGCTAGGGACAAGCCTTAAGAGTTGGTGAGGAAGTCAATGACAATGCGAGGTGGACCGTCCAAGTACGTGATGGAATAGGGCACTTTCTTATCGAGTCCAATAACGAAGTGAGACTGCGCCTCGAATGCGCTGACAAATTCCACGCTGCGCACGACACCCGCGCCAGGAGTTTGGGCATTGGGCTTGAGCATTGCGTCTTGGAGCTCTTGGGTATCGGGCCACGGTGTGCGTTCGAGGCCTATTTCGAGAGCAATAGTGCCGGAGTAGGGCACGGGGAACCCCGACCCTGGTGCGCTTGTGGACTCGGTGTAGTGTGCCCACCACCGCGGAATGCCGGCACCCGCGAACTCTATGACAACGCGGTCGTAGCTTTGATGGCTACCAGCACGCATAGTGGTTGGGATTAGTTCGCCCTCGGAGGTTCCGTCGAAGTCGATGTCTGCCGTATCTGGAGTGCCTAAGAAGCCCTTTGGAAGCCCACCTGATTTCTGTTCTGTGCTCGTCGGCCGCGGGCTTGTGGTCTCCTCTATCGTTTGACTGCTTGTCGGCGGCGTGGTCTCAGAAGGCGCCACGGTAGATACCGGCGCGCTGTGGCTGTCGTCGTTGGAGGCACCGCCGGCGCAGGCGGAAAGCGTCAGCGTGGCCGTGGTTAAGGTGGCGGCCACAACGTGCAGGCGGCGGCGATGAGCAAGCGAATCGGCAGGCACAGAGAGCTTGAGAGGAATCATGCTGACCAGTCTAAGAAAACGGGCTCACGCTTTTGCACAATATTTAATGATTTAATGCTTGAGTTGCACCAATTGGATGAGGTTGCCCACGGTGTCGTCGAAGACGGCGATGATGGAAGGGCCGACGTCGGTTGGCTCCATGGTGAACCCGACGCCCTTGGCCTTGAGTTCTTCATACTCGGCCTGCACGTCCTCGCTCATGAATTGGGTGAGCGGAATGCCATCCTTTTTAAGAGCCTCGGTAAAAGGAGCTGCTGCTGGATGGCCCTTGGGCTCTAGCAGGAGTTCGATGCCGCTGCCGTCGGCTGGACCGGAGGCGTTGGTGACAGTGAGCCAACGGAAGTCGCCGTGCGTGACATCGTCTTTAACCTTGAATCCCAAGGTGTTGACGTAGAAATCGTGGGCGCGAGCGACGTCGTCGACAAGCACGGAAGCAATCTAGATACGCATGGCACAAAGTCTACGTTGCCAACTGGCGCGTTAGACTGGTCGGCATCGGGGCAGGCAATAAGGCCTGCGCTAGATGTAGCGTGCTTATACGTATTTAAATTTAGATTGAACGTTGAACATTGAACAGGGCAAAGGAGCATTTATGGCTATCAAAGTTGGCGTCTTGGGCGCGAAGGGCCGCGTGGGCCAGGCGATTGTAGAAGGCGTTAATGCGGCAGATGACCTCGAGCTGGTCGCTGAGGTTGACCGCGATACCGACCTGCAGGTGCTGGTGGATAACCACGCCGAGGTTATTGTTGACTTCACCCAGCCATCTTCGGTGATGGCAAACCTCGAGTTCTGCATTGGCAACGGCATTCACTGTGTCGTGGGCACCACCGGTTTCGACGCAGACCGCCTGGCACAGGTCGAGGAGTGGACCAAGCAAGATGGCGCCGGCAACGTCCTGATTGCACCAAACTTTGCTATCTCCGCCGTGCTGACCATGGTTTTCGCAGCACAGGCCGCGAAGTACTTCGAGACCGCCGAGGTTGTGGAGTACCACCACCCAACCAAGCTGGATGCGCCTTCTGGCACCGCCATCCACACCGCGCAGGGCATTGCGGCCGCCCGCAAGGAAGCAGGCCTAGGGCAGATGCCGGACGCTACCGAGCAGGCTCTCGAAGGCGCACGCGGCGCCGACGTCGACGGTGTCCCAGTCCATGCCGTGCGTACCCGCGGCATGGTTGCCCACGAGGAGGTCATCTTCGGCGCCCAGGGGCAGTCCTTGACTATCCGCCAGGATTCCTATGATCGTTCTTCCTTCACCCCGGGCGTGCTGGTTGGCGTTCGCCAGATTGCAGAGCGTCCAGGGCTGACCGTGGGTCTTGAGAAGTACTTGGGCCTATAAGTCAGACTATCGAGGAGACATAAGGCACTAGATATGGCACGCATTAGCGAACTGGACGTCCAGCTCATCGCGGCAACGCAGTTCCACCCGCCGCAGGGCATCGAGTGGGAGAGGGAACAGGCAGCCTCCGATGGCGAGGCTCTCGTCGAATTTGCCGGCCGGGCTTGCTACGAGTCCTTCGATAAGCCGAACCCGCGCACCGCGGCAAACTCGGCCTACCTGCGCCACATTCTGGAGGTGGGCCACGACGCTCTCCTGGAGCACGCCACGGCCACGTTGTATATCCGCGGCCTGTCGCGCTCTGCCAGTCATGAGCTGGTGCGCCATCGCCACTTTTCCTTCTCCCAGCTCTCGCAGCGCTATGTCCACCCGGAGGAAACTCAGGTGGTGCTGCCCAAGCTCATTGCTGAAGACGAGCAGCTGACGCGGCTTACTATGCAGGCCGTTGATGAAACTCGCTTTGTCTATAACGAGCTGCTCAGCGCGCTGGAGAGCAAGTTAGAAGATGAGCCCAACGCACTGCTGCGCAAGAAGCAGGCTCGGCAGGCGGCACGTGCGGTGTTGCCCAATCTCACGGAAAGCCGCATCGTGGTTACCGGAAACTACCGCGCTTGGCGTCACTTCATCGGCGCGCGTGCCACAGAGCAGGCGGATACCGAGATGCGCGAGTTAGCTATTGCCTGCCTAAAGCTGTTGCGGGAGCAGTCGCCGGTGGTATTCGATGACTTCCACATCACCCAGCTTGCCGACGGCACCGAAATGGCAGCGAGCCCATACGCCTAGCTCAAGTCCGTGGCGGTGGCCATAGCTTGTTCCGCCACGCGACCCCGATGAACAAAATTTCGCGGGAAGCGGGTAATCTTGACGGCTATGAGCACAGGTATGACAGCAAAGACAGGCGTAGAAACCTTCGGACGTGTCGGAGTAGCCATGGTCACCCCGTTTGACGGGGATGGCAAACTCGATGTCGCTGCGGGACGCCGGCTGGCAGCTCACCTCGTTGACAACGGTATCGACTCTTTGATTCTGGGCGGTACCACCGGTGAATCGCCGACGACAACGCTGGATGAAAAGCTAACGCTGCTCAAGGCCGTCAAGGAAGAAGTAGGGGACCGCGCAAAGATCTGCGCTGGAGCAGGTACCAACAACACCGCCACCTCGATTGAGATGGCAAAGGCTTCCGCAGAAGCGGGAGCAG
Source organism: Corynebacterium sp. HMSC08C04 (assembly GCF_001807495.1). Lineage (NCBI taxonomy): Bacteria > Bacillati > Actinomycetota > Actinomycetes > Mycobacteriales > Corynebacteriaceae > Corynebacterium > Corynebacterium sp. HMSC08C04. Next base: position 120,265 of record NZ_KV789229.1, read on the forward strand.
ACAGCCTGCTCGTCGTGACCCCTTACTACTCCAAGCCTTCGCAGGAAGGCGTGTATGCGCACTTCGCAGCGATTGCTCAGGCAACTGATACCCCAATTTGTCTCTATGACATTCCTGGCCGCTCGGGCATTCCGATTGCGACGGATACCATCCGTCGCCTCGCGGAATTGCCGACCATTCAGGCCATCAAGGACGCCAAAGGCAACCTTGGTGCAGCCGCCCCACTTATTCAGGAGACCGGCCTCGCCTGGTACTCCGGCGATGACCCGCTAAACCTGCCGTGGCTTTCCTTGGGCGCATCTGGCGTCATATCCGTGGTTGGCCATGCAGCACCGCGCGGTCTCGCAGATCTTCTGGATGCCTTCGAAGAAGGCGATCTTGCACGCGCAAGGGAGATCAACGCACAAACTTTGACCCCGCTCATCCAAGCTCAAGCACGCTTGGGAGGAGCAACACTCGCAAAGGCTGCCCTGCGCCTGCAGGGCATCGAAGTCGGCGATCCTCGTCTGCCTGTTGTCGCAGCAAGCGAGCAGGAGATTGAGGAACTTCGCCGTGATATGGAAAAGGCTGGAGTCCTTTAAGAATGACTGAACCCCGTAACCGTTCCCGCAAGGTTACCCGCAAGGCGGGCCCACCAGCGGAAACCGAGTCCGCCTCCAACGAGGCGGCTTCGCCGGTTTTTCAGGCACCGAGCAACTCGGAGCCAAAACAGGAATCCGGCGACAAGAAGTCCAATAACAACGGCAATTCCGAGAACTCGAACGGCGGCAACCGCCGCTCGCGTTCCCGTGGCTCCCGCGGTGGTCGCGGTCGCGGCCGCGGCGGCAACAACGCCGAGAACAACGGAAATAACAACAACGGCAATAACGGCAATAACAATGGTGGCCGTGGCAACCGCAACAACAACCGCGGTCGCCGCAACGTTCCGAAGTCCATGCAGGGCGCGGATCTGACCAAGCGCCTGCCGCAGCCGCCGAAGCAGCCGAAGGATGCCCTGCGCATTTACGCTCTGGGCGGTATTTCTGAGATCGGTCGTAACATGACCGTCTTTGAGTACCAGGACGAGCTGCTCATCATTGACTGTGGCGTGCTCTTCCCGTCCTCCGGGGAGCCGGGCGTGGACCTTATCTTGCCGGACTTTGGCCCGATCGAAAAGAAGATCGACAAGGTCAAGGCGGTCGTGGTTACCCACGCTCACGAGGACCACATTGGTGCTATCCCGTGGCTTCTCAAGCTGCGCCCGGATATCCCAATCGTGGCATCGCGCTTTACCATCGCCCTGATTGCGGCGAAGTGTAAGGAGCACCGCCAGAAGCCGAAGTTCGTTGAGGTCAACGAGAAGTCCGACGTGAACTACGGTCCGTTCCGTCTGCGCTTCTGGGCAGTTAATCACTCCGTTCCGGATGCACTGGGCATCATGCTGGGCACCCCGGCTGGCAACATCATCCACACCGGTGACATCAAGCTGGACCAGACCCCGCTGGATAACCGCCCGACCGACCTTCCGGCGCTGTCGCGCTACGGCGACGAGGGCGTCGACCTCATGCTCTGCGATTCCACCAACGCGAACATCCCAGGCGTTTCCGCATCTGAGGGCGATATTCCGGCTACCTTCCGCCGCTTGGTCTCCAATGCCAAGCAGCGCGTCATCATTGCGTCCTTTGCCTCGAACGTCTACCGCGTGCAGGCGGCTATCGACGCCGCCGTTTACGCTGGCCGCAAGGTCGCGTTCAACGGCCGTTCCATGATGCGCAACATGGAAATCGCCGAGAAGATGGGCTTCCTTAAGGTTCCGCGCGGCACCATCGTCCCGATCGATGAGGCTGCCAAGATGGCACCGCACAAGGTCCTTCTGATTACCACCGGTACTCAGGGCGAGCCGATGGCGGCACTGTCGCGCATGGCGCGTCGCGAGCACCGCCAGATCACCGTCCGCGATGGCGATCTGATCATCTTCTCTTCCTCCCTAATTCCGGGTAACGAAGAGGCCGTCTACGGTGTGATGAATATGCTCTCCCAGATTGGTGCCGAGGTTGTCACCAACAAGGAGGCTAAAGTTCACGCTTCCGGCCACGGCTACGGCGGCGAGCTTTTGTTCCTCTACAACGCTGCACGTCCGAAGAACGCTATGCCGGTCCACGGCGAGTGGCGCCATCTGCGTGCGAACAAGGAACTGGCTGTCTCTACTGGCGTCGACCGCGACCGCGTGGTTCTCGCCCAAAACGGCGTCGTCGTAGACCTGCGCAAGGGTCGTGCCGAGGTCGTTGGCCAGATTACGGTGGGCAACCTCTACGTCGATGGTGTTTCCATGGGTGACGTCGATGCCGACACCTTGGCAGACCGCACCAACCTGGGCGCTGGCGGCGTTGTCTCCATCACCTGTGTCATCGACAACCGCACCTCGCGTCTGCTCGAAAAGCCCGCGGTTTCCACCACGGGCTTCTCCGACGACGACCGTGGAATCGTGCCAGAGGTTGCCGAGATCGTGGAAAACACCATGAACGATCTCGCTGCCGAAGGTGAGAACGATACTTACCGCATGGTCCAGAAGGTCCGCCGCAAGGTCACCAAGCTCATGGATTCCAAGTACAAGCGTGAGCCGGTCATCCTGCCGACCATCATTCCGACCAACTCTGGTCCGTTGCTTGCAGACGACGATGAGGTAGAGGCTTCCCGCGAGTCCCTTTAAAAACCTTTAGGCTTGGCAGCGCGTATCGAGCCGCCTTGTTCGTCTGACGGCGTGTGCCCCAGCAGTCTATGCTGGGGCACATGTCGTTTTCTTCTGCTGAGCGCGCCAAGCTGGTGACGCTATTTCATAAGCTCGGACCAGACGCTCCCACCCTCTGCCAGGGCTGGAGCACCCGCGATCTAGCTGCCCACCTGTGGGTGCGTGAGAACCGTCCCGACGCTGCGGCGGGCATGCTGGTCCCACAGCTTGCCGGCCGTCTCGACGCCGCGATGGAGCAGGCGGCTGCCCGCGACTTCACCGAGCTCGTCGATGACTGGGGGAGGGGAGCCGGACGCGCCAACCCAATGCGTCTTGTTGACTCCAAGGTCAATCTCACCGAGCACTTTGTCCACCACGAGGACGTGCGCCGCGCCAATGGCATGAATGAGCAACGCGAGTTCTCCGCGGTGGTTTTGGGCGAGCTGCATAAGGCTCTGAAAATGCTCGCGCCACGCATGCTGAAAAAGTCTTCCAAGCCGGTCGTGTTGTATCCGGAGAACTTTGGCCGGATCGTCGTCGCGGACGATAGGAAGGTTGCCGATCGCGGCGATGACGTCGTCCGCGTGATGGGGCCCGTTCCAGAGCTCGTGCTGTGGGTCTTTGGCCGCGATGCTTGCTCGCTGAAAATTGAGGGCGACGTAAGCGCCGTCGTTAGGTCAACCCTCTAGACTAGATATAGCCACGTACGTCTTGCGGGCAGCCCTGCAGGCCCGCAGACGCATCATTAACTAAGGAAAATACTTCCTCGAAACCCCGTGTGGCGTATGTGATTAGTGGGGTGTGGGCTACTAAAGTGGCTGGCATGTCTGTCAAAAACGCACCGTCACGCGCCTCGCATCGCGGCCGCTCCGGCAAGGGGGCGGCCCGTCCTGCGAATCGATCGCGCCCCTCGGGGCGGTCTGGAGCGGCCAAGTCCACGTCGCGGAATGCGGCAGAGAACCTGACGCTTACTTCCGCCAACCGCGCTGCTGATCCCTCTTATGAGCGGACCGGCAGCGCATTTCGTGCTGTCGGGCGTGGCCTAAGTGCCGCATTCGGTGCCACCGCGCGTGGCATGGGCGATATGACGCGCGGCGTTAGCCGCGGTTTTGGCAATCTGCGTCCGAGTGACGGCGGGGCAGAAGGCTATGAAGAATTCGCATACGACGATGCAAGGGAGCCAGAGGAAATTTCTACTCGCGGCAAACAAAAGAAAAACAAGGTGACCCGCGCAAAGGCCACAGAAGATCGCGCAGCGCGCGAGCATGAGCTCGATGAGCATCCGGCAACTGCTCCTGATGCAATCGCGCGCGAAGAGCGCACCATCCAGATTTCCAACCCGGATGCCGTTGCCTTAACACTCATCGGCGTAGCCATCGTCTTGGCATGCGCGGTTTGGTTCGACATCGTTGGCGTTATCGGCGCCTATCTCACCGACGCCGTGCGCTATGTCATCGGCGCGGGCGCTTACGTCTTGCCGGTCGCCCTGATCGCGCTCGCCATGGCGCTGATGATGGGAGTTTCCGGCGTAGCTGGCCGTCTGCAGCCCCGCGTGATGGGCGGCATCGGCCTCATCATTGTCTCGATGCTGGGCCTAATTCACATCTTCGCCGGTCTGCCCAAGCTTTCCTGGCATGATAACGCGGCTGGAGACGCCGGCGGTGCCATCGGCTTTGCCGTAGGCCAGCTTTTGGAGGCAGCATTTTCCGCCTACGTCGCCGTGCCGCTGCTGATCCTGCTCATCATCTACGGCGCTTTGAACGTCACGGGCATCACCTTGCGCCAGGCCTTCGACTACCTCTCTGCGCTCTTCAACGACCTGATGGCGGGCCTGCGCGAGAAGAAGGCCGAGCGTTATGACGACTATGACGAGGACATCGACGACGATGTCTATGGCCACGTCGACGATGACATCGAAGACATTGCCGAAGGCCGCGAGCGCACCCCACGTGATAAGCGCCAGCAGTCGCAGCCACGTCGCGCGCGGCGCCAGGCCCCACGCCGCTTGGCGACGCCGTTGGATAATTACCCGGCAGATAACCAATCGGCCAACCAGCCCACCGTGTCCTTCGATTCCGCGAACACCAAGTCGGCTGCCCAGGAAGAAGAGCAAGCATTGCTTGACGAGGCCGGCCAGCCCACCGAAGTCTTTTCTAACGCCGCGCCAGTCCAGCACGGTCGCCCAGACTTCGCTGGCTCCCGCAACATCGAGGACACCGACGAGTTCCCGGCCGTGCGTGATGAAGAGCAGACCACCGTTTTGCCTTCTGCACCGCAGCGTGGAGAATCTGCACAGCCGACCCAGCAGTCAGCCCAGCTGCCGGCCGCAGAATCTGCGGCTCAGCCTGTAGCCAAGAAGGCGTCGCCAAGCGCTGCCGGTGCCGCCGCTGCTGCTGCCGGCGCTGCTGGTGCGGCCGCAATGGACGCTGCTTCCGACGTTGTTTCTTCCGCACACGCGGAGGCAGTGCGCCTGTTCCAGCAGCGCTCCGGCCGCGATGCAGCGACAGGCAAGTCCGTGGAGGAGCCTGCTGCGCAGCAACAGGCCGCGCAGGCCCCTGCAGCGCAGCAACCGGCCGCCGCACAGGTTGGCGCGATGGGCAACGAGTCCGACTACGACCTGCCTACCACCGCATTGTTGACCGCGGGCAAGCCCACCAAGGCGCGCACCGAGGCCAACGACCGCATCATCGAGGCGATTACCGATGTCTTCGAGGAGTTCAAGGTCAATGCTCAGGTCACCGGCTTTAGCCGTGGCCCGACAGTCACCCGCTACGAAATCGAGCTGGGACCAGGCGTGAAGGTCTCCAAGATTACGAACCTGCAGTCCAACCTGGCCTATGCCGTGGCGACGGACAACCTGCGCCTGCTGACCCCAATCCCGGGCAAGTCTGCGGTGGGTATCGAGGTTCCGAATGCGGACCGTGAGATGGTGCGCCTGCGTGACGTTCTGGATTCCCCGGCCATATCCAGTGATGAGGACCCGATGCTCATCGGCCTGGGCAAAGACATCGAGGGCGAGTACTCGTCCTATTCCGTGCAGAAGATGCCGCACCTGCTTGTCGCCGGTGCCACCGGTTCCGGTAAGTCGGCCTTCGTTAACTCGATGCTGGTTTCCCTCCTGACGCGCGCGACCCCGGAGCAGGTCCGCCTCATCCTTGTTGACCCGAAGATGGTGGAGCTGACTCCTTACGAGGGCATCCCGCACCTTATTACGCCTATTATCACCCAGCCGAAGAAGGCGGCGGCGGCCCTGCAGTGGCTCGTCGAGGAGATGGAGCAGCGCTACATGGACATGAAGGCTGCCCGCGTGCGCAAGATCGAGGACTATAACCGCAAGGTCATCTCTGGCGAGCACCAGGCGCCGCTCGGCTCCGAGCGCGAGATGCGCCCGTACCCGTACATCGTCTGCGTCGTGGACGAGTTGGCCGACCTTATGATGACCGCGCCGAAGGAAATCGAGGAATCCATCGTGCGCATCACCCAGAAGGCGCGTGCGGCCGGCATCCACTTGGTGCTCGCAACCCAGCGACCTTCCGTGGACGTGGTCACCGGTCTTATCAAGACCAACGTTCCTTCCCGCTTGGCATTTGCCACCTCGTCCCTTACGGACTCCCGCGTCATTTTGGACCAAGGCGGTGCAGAAAAGCTCATCGGCATGGGTGACGGCCTCTTCATTCCGCAGGGCGGCCGTCCGGTGCGTATGCAGGGCGCTTTCGTCTCCGACGAAGAGGTGCAAGCGGTTGTCGACGCCGCGAAGGCCCAAGGCCAGCCCAACTACACCGAGGGCGTTACCGAGGAAAAGAAGTCCGAGGCCAAGAAGGAAATCGACGACGATATCGGCAAGGACATGGACGATCTGCTCGAGGCAGTCGAGCTGGTTGTCACCTCCCAGCTGGGGTCGACGTCGATGCTACAGCGCAAGCTGCGTATCGGTTTCGCCAAGGCGGGCCGCCTGATGGATCTCATGGAATCCCGCGGCGTCGTGGGCCCATCCGAGGGCTCCAAGGCCCGTGAGGTGCTGGTCAAGCCGGAAGAACTCGACACCATCATCTGGATGATCAAGGGCGCCGACCCAGCAGAGGCGCCGAAGGAAATCCAGGACGAGATGGCGCAGGCTGAATCGGCGGAAGATTCTTCCGCCGACGATGCCTCCGCCCCAAGTGGCGAGGACACGCGCACTGTCCAAGCGACGTATAACCCGTCCTCCGGCGCCTTCTAGGCAATGAGTTTCTCGCCCCACCGCAGCCATTGCGGTGGGGTATTAACTTTTGTGTAAGATAGTACAAGTCTTGGAGGGGAGTACCCCGTTCCACAGCGATGATCGTCAACACGGCAACTCCGCAGGGAAATGAGTTCCCGGTCTCGCTGGCTCGCAGTAGACGAGTTGGGGGAGACCTCCGGTCAAATCTTTTCTTACTCGACCGGAGGATATTTCTATATGCATGTCCCTTTGTGGATTTGGATACTAACCATCGCCGTCATCCTCGGCTTTTTCATCTTTGACTTCTTGAGCCACGTGCGTTCGCCGCACGAGCCCTCCATGAAGGAATCCGGCTTCTGGACCTTGTTCTATATGGGCATGGCCGTCATCTTTGGCGGCATCGTGTGGGCGTTGTGGGATCATGAGCACGCCATCCAGTTCTTTACCGGTTGGATAACCGAACAGGCGTTGAGCGTGGATAACCTCTTCGTGTTCGCACTGATCATGGGCGCGTTCAAGATTCCGCGCCGCTTCCAGCAAAAGGTGCTGCTCATCGGCATCGTCCTGGCTTTGGTATTCCGCCTCATCTTCATCATGCTGGGCGCGGCAATCATCCAGGCCTGGTCTGACGTGTTTTACCTCTTCGCCATCTTCCTCATCTACACCGCGGTCAAGCTCATCGTGGACGAGGTCACCGATGCCGAAGAGACTGACCCGAATGACATGCTGATCATCAAGTGGCTGCGCAAGGTCATCCACGTCACCCCGCGCTACCACGGTGACAAGCTGACCCACCGCGAGGAGTCCGGGTCAAAGAAGGGCAAGCTGGCATTGACGCCTTTGTTCGTGGCACTGGTCGCCATCGGGCTTATCGACGTCATGTTCGCCTTCGACTCCATCCCAGCGATCTACGGCATTACTTCGGAGCCGTTCCTGGTCTTTAGCACCAACGCCTTCGCGCTAATGGGCCTGCGTCAGATGTTCTTCCTCATCGATGGCCTGCTCGAGCGCTTGGTTTACCTGCCTTATGGCTTGGGTATCATCCTGGGCTTCATCGGCATCAAGCTGCTCTTCCACGCGCTGCACGAGAACAACCTGTCGTTTATCAACGGCGGTGAAAACGTGGAGGCTATCCCGGAGATTCCGACCTTGGTCTCCCTGCTCGTCATCGTCGGCGTGCTGGGGCTTACCGTCGCGGCTTCTGTCCTTAAGAACAAGCGCGACGAAGCGCAGGGCGGCATCACCGTGTCCCACAACCACTACGACTGGGACGAAGAGGGCAACAAGATCGTCCGCACCAAGTCGGGCGAGCTCGTCGGTAAGGCAGCCGATCTGCCAGAGACCGAACTGCCCTAACCTTTAAGCAAAAGAGTTAATCACCGGGTTCCACTCGCGGAATGCGCGCGCAGCAACAGCGCCGCAGACAAAGAATGGATCTTGGTCCATAATTTTGATGGCTTCGGCAACCTCGGTGGCCTCATCGGCAAATTGCAAAACGATGAGCGCACCGCCCTTGGAATCAGTAAAGGGGCCGGAGCCTAAAATTATGCCCTTTTCATTTAGATCACCGATGAATTCGCGGTGCGCTGGGCGGTTTTCCGCGATGGCCGGGTTTTGCGGGTTGTATTCGTAGCTGACTGCGAAGTATTTCATAAACTTATCTTAAAGAGATGGGGGAGTTTGCCGCAGCGGCTTCAATAGGACAGGTAGGATAAAATCCGTGAATCACTCTAGGGCTCGGCAGAAAACGGCGGCGGCGTCGGATGTAAATCCCCACGTTTCCAACTGGAATCTACCCAATATTCTGACGAGCTTGCGCATCTTATTTATCCCCGTATTCGTCTGGTTGGTGCTGGCCGGCCACGACTGGTGGGCGTTTGGTGTATTCGCCGCGTTAATGATTACGGACAAACTCGATGGCGACATCGCCCGTTCCCGTGGCCTCATCACCGACTTCGGCAAAATCGCCGACCCTATCGCAGACAAAGCCTTAATGACCGCGGCCTTCGTCTGCCTCAACATCATCGGCGCTTTGCCGGTATGGGTTACCGTGGTCATCCTTGTCCGCGAATTCGGCATCACCTTCTGGCGCATGGCCCTTCTACGCCAGGGCAAGGTCGTCCCGGCGTCTAAAGGTGGCAAGCTCAAGACCGTCCTGCAGTCCCTTGCCGTGGCGATGTACCTGTGCCCGCTGCCGAGCTGGATGGACATTCCTTCCTTCGTGGTCATGTTTATCGCCGTCGTGGTCACTGTGGTCACGGGCGTGCAGTACCTCATCGACGGTAGGAAGCAGAACTCCTGATGTCTGCGCCCGCGCTTGTCGATGCCCTGCGCAACCGCCACCAGACCGTATCCTTCTGCGAGTCCTTGACTGCCGGCCTAGCGGCGGCCACGCTCGCTACGGTCCCGGGGGCGTCGGCAGTCTTGCGCGGTGGATTAGTAACTTATGCCACCGAGGTGAAGTCTCACTTCTTGTCGGTTCCGGTGGAGGAGCTGGAAGCCCAAGGGGTGGTCTCAGCCAAAACCGCGCAGGCGATGGCCGAGGCTGCGGTGCGCGAGACCGGCGCGGACTGGGGGCTATCGCTGACAGGCGTGGCAGGACCTGACCCGCAAGAGGGCAAATCCGCGGGAACGGTCTTCGTGGGTATCGTTGGCCCCGGGGTTCCTGCCCGTGGCATACAACTGGAGCAGCTATCGGGCAGCCGTAACGCGATCCGTGAAGCCGCTGTGGAAGAGGTCTTGAGCCTGCTTCTATCAACTTTGAAAGAAAATTAGGATTTTCGGGAACAAAGCCGGCCGCAGCGCCGTTGTACAGATTGATGAACACTACTACTGCACTTCTTGAAAAGCCTTTCAACGCCTCGGCAGGTGCTGTTGAGGCTCCCAAGCGCGCGCCGGAGCCGCTGCTGCGTGAGGCTCTGGGACTGACCCTTCGTGCATTCCGCGCCGACAAGGGCGTGACTCTGCGCGAACTTGCTAGCGTCGCGCGTGTTTCCCCGGGATACCTTTCGGAGCTCGAGCGCGGCCGCAAGGAAGTTTCCTCCGAGCTTTTGGCCTCCGTCTGCCACGCTCTAGAGGTCAGCGTTTCTGACGTCTTGATTGAGGCTGCAGGCTTCATGGCGCTGCCGTCCATGGACGAGGAACTGGCAACCACCGCGCCTGCCGCTTCTGAGCTTTAAAACTCTCCGCGTCTCACAGTGAACTTTATGCCTTCAGGCACCACAGTGGGGCGCGGATTTCGTTAGTATTGGTGGGGTAACGAAACACTTTTAGTCACGCGTTAAACGCAACTTAGGAAGGCTTAAACACACTAATGGCGAACCCATTTTCCAAGGCATGGAAGTACCTGATGGCACTCTTCGATTCCAAGATCGAAGAAAACGCTGATCCCAAGGTACAGATCGAGCAGGCCATCGAGGACGCACAGCGCCAGCACCAGGAGCTTTCGCAGCAGGCAGCCGCTGTCATCGGTAACCAGCGTCAGCTGGAGATGCAGCTCAACCGCCGCCTGAATGAGATTGAGAAGCTGCAGGGCAATACCCGCCAGGCGCTGGAGCTTGCTGATAAGGCTCGCGCTGCAGGTGATAACACCAAGGCCACCGAGTACGAGAACGCCGCAGAGGCCTTCGCCGCGCAGCTGGTTACCGCAGAGCAGTCTGTGGAAGACACCAAGAAGCTTCACGATCAAGCCCTTCAGCAGGCAGAGCAGGCCAAGAAGGCCGTCGAGCGCAATGGCATGGCCCTGCGTGAAAAGGTCAACGAGCGTTCCAAGCTGCTTTCCCAGCTCGAGCAGGCGAAGATGCAGGAGAAGGTCTCCGAGTCTCTCAACTCCATGAACGAGATGACTGCTAACGGCAACACTCCGTCTTTGGATTCCGTCCGTGACAAGATTGAGCGCCGCTACACCAAGGCCCTGGGCCAGGCGGAGCTGGCGGAGAACTCCGTGGCTAACCGCATGCACGAGGTGGAGCAGGCAGGCGTGCAGCTGGCTGGCCACTCCCGTCTGGAGCAGATCCGTGCAGAGATGGGTTCCTCCAAGGCTGTTGAGGGCAACTCCCAGCAGGCAATCGAGGGCAACCGCACCGCTGGTTCTGCAGCGGACCAGGCGGCGCAGCCTAATGCCGCTGCTGACGACGCCGTCCAGGCCCGCCTGCGCGAACTGCGCGGCGAGCAGTAGCTTTTAGCTTTAAAAGACCCTCGAGAACTTCTCTCGAGGGTCTTTGTGGATCTAGACGGTATCTAGTCGGTATCTAGTCGCCCACGCCGCGGGCTTGGAGTGCCTCGCCCATGGCTCGGGCGCGGCGTATCGAACGGATGACCACCGGAGTACCGAAAGCTAGCAGGGAAGTGCCCGCACCGCGGGCCTTGCGGGCGTCCATGACCTCTTGAACCGTGCCGAGCATCAGCGGCAGGAGGCGGATCGTAAGTGACATCGCCAGGCTGATATTTTCCACCGGCAGCCCCAGCTTGCCAAGAGGTGCGAGCGCCTTCTCAAAAGACTCCATCATCTCCGAGACCTTAGTAGCCAGCGTGAGGAGTACTGCCGCGACGATGGCGGCATAAATGCTAAAGAAAGTGGTCACCGCCGTTTCAAGGTCTTGCTGCCACCATTGCAGCGCCGCCAGCGCCACGAGCAAATAGAGCGGGGGATAAAGCTGGCCCCAAGCCACGCGCGCAGGGATACGCGCGAGCGGGTAGACCGCAAGCGCGACTACCGCGCAGCCCACGGCTACGGGAATGGTCTTTGCAAAAATCGTGGTGCTGATGATGAAAGCGATGAGCACTACAAATTTCACCCACGCCGGCAGGCGGTGGATGAAGGTATCGGCATCGACATAAAACCCAAGCGGAGTATTCTGTGGCACGAATGTCTCCCTTTGCTACAACGGGCGGAAATTACAGCGGGCGGGAGGCCATCAGGGAGCGATAGAAGTCGATGACCTCAGCGGGCGCGCCGTCGGCAGCAATGCGGTGCTCATCGATGCAAATGGCTCGGTCGAAATCGTGGATGAAATCCAAGTCGTGCGTGACCACGATAAGCTGCTGCTCCAAGCGCGCAAACTCGCGGCGGATGCGGTCGCGGTTGCGCAGGTCCAAAAGAGTGGTGGGTTCGTCGGCGATGATAAGCACCGGCTCCATCACGAGGACCGCGGCCAAAGCCAGCAGCTGCTTTTGCCCGCCAGAAAGCGTATGCGGCGACTGGTCTGCCAGCTCGCGTAGCCCAAAGCGCTCCAGCGCAGCATCCACGCGCGCGTTCCGCTCGGCCTTGCTGAGCTTTAGCCGACGCAGCGAAAAGGCGACGTCGTCACGCACGTTCGGCATCACAATTTGGTTCTCCGCATCGGAGAATACAAAACCGACCTTGCGGCGGATTTCTTTTCCGTGGCGGGCGACATCCGCGCCGTCGACAAGCACGGTGCCCGAGGTGGGCTCGCCTAGGCCATTGATGAGGCGGGTGAGCGTGGACTTACCTCCGCCGTTCGCGCCGATGATGGCAATGCGCTGCTCAGAAAGCGTGAGGTTTATATCGCTTAAAACCTCTTCCTCGTCGAAAGCGACGCTGACGTTCTGGAACTCGATGGTGGACATTTATGCCTTCTTGGGCTTGCGTCCCATCAGATCCGGAAACGCCGCGTGCACGCCAATCGCGATAACGACCATGACCGCTAGCTTTAGTGCGTCAGGGCCCAGGAATGGAATCTGTGCGAGTGCGGCCTCGCCCCAGCCCATGCCCGCGCGCAAGGCCATGCCGATGGTGCCGCAGGTGTATTGCACGAGCAGGCTGACGATGCCCGCGAGCGCAATGACGATGCACATGCCGGCCTTGTTGCGCGGGGCGCGGTAAGCAATCGCGCCGCCGATGGCAGGGGAGATGACATAGCCCGCGATGTAGCCCACAGTAGGCCCGGCCAGTGCGCTCAAAACGCTGCGGCCGCCAGCCAGGATCGGTAGGCCAACGAGACCTAGAACGATGAAAAGTAGGCCTACGTAGAAGCCACGGCGCCCGCCCAAAATCAGGCCAGCAAGGGTGATGACGGCGTTCTGCAAAACGATCGGAACGCCGGAGACCGGGCTGGGGATCGAAACGAACGCGAAGACAATAATGAGAGCGGTAAAGACGGCAACGTAAGCGATGTCGCCCGCGACAGAGTTCTTCTTCATGTTGGGCAGATTACACGCCTGGCATTGCAGCTGGGAAACTCGCCTTTTGAACGGCGTTCAGGCGGGCGTGTTGAGCGGGGGCTGGGGCTTGGCATTTCGGCCTGTAGGATAGCGGGCATGCGATTGACGGAGTATCACCAACTGATAGTCGATGAATTCGGTGAATCCGAAGGCAAGTGGATAAGTCACTCCCACGTGCTGGCTAAATACGGTGAGACTGCTGACGAGCTCATCGAACGCGGGGTAGACCCAGGCGAGGTATGGGAAGGTCTGTGCGATGATTTTGATGTTCCGGAAAACCGTCGCTTGGGCGTGGACTATCCCACGCTCTAGTTGTTCGAACGCATTCGAAGACCTGTGAGTTAAAAACCGGGCGGACACGCGGGGTTTGTATTTTAGTTTCGAACACTTGTGTGTAAGGTGGTTTGGGGTGTCGGGCGTCGGCGCTAGCTTAGCTTTTGCTGCGGAACCGCAGGTGCGGTTTGGCAGTCTAAATCAATGAGCCTGTGGGATGTGCAGGTAAATCAACGTTAGGAATTGAAAATGGCAACGAAGAAGAAGTCCACCGCTGCGGCGGGCAAGGGAGATGACCGCCAGAAGGCGCTCGACGCCGCGATGGCGATGATTGAGAAGGATTTCGGTAAGGGTGCTGTCATGCGCCTTGGCGACGACGAGCGTCCCCCAATCCGCGCGATTTCCTCCGGCAACACCGCCATCGACATCGCACTGGGCATCGGCGGATTCCCGCGCGGGCGCATCGTGGAGATTTACGGCCCAGAATCCTCGGGTAAGACTACCGTTGCGCTGCACGCGATTGCGTCTGCGCAGAAGGAAGGCGGCATCGCTGCGTTTATCGACGCCGAGCACGCCCTCGACCCTGAGTACGCTCGCCTTTTGGGCGTGGATACGGATAACCTGCTGGTTTCTCAGCCGGATACCGGTGAGCAGGCGCTGGAAATCGCCGACATGCTCGTGCGTTCCGGCGCTATCGACATCATCGTTATCGACTCCGTCGCGGCCCTTACCCCGAAGGCGGAAATCGAAGGCGAGATGGGTGACTCCCACGTCGGCCTGCAGGCCCGCCTGATGTCCCAGGCGCTGCGCAAGATGACCGGCGCGCTGTACAACTCCGGCACCACCGCCATCTTCATCAACCAGCTGCGCGAGAAGATCGGCGTCATGTTCGGCTCCCCGGAGACCACCACCGGTGGTAAGGCGCTGAAGTTCTACGCTTCCGTGCGCTGCGATATCCGCCGCATCCAGACGCTTAAGGATGGCCAGGATGCGATTGGTAACCGCACCAAGATCAAGATTGTAAAGAACAAGGTTTCCCCGCCTTTCAAGATCGCCGAGTTCGACATCATGTACGGCGAGGGTATTTCGCGTGAGTCCTCCATCATCGACCTTGGCGTGGAGCACGGCTTTATCAAGAAGTCCGGTTCCTGGTTTACCTACGAGGGTGACCAGCTGGGGCAGGGTAAAGAGAAGGCCCGTAACTTCCTGAAGGAAAACAAGGACCTGGCTGATGAGATTGAGAAGAAGATCTTCACCAAGCTTGGCATCGGCGCCGCGGCCGCGACGGGGGAGGAAGTCCACATGGACGTGCCCGGTGCGGACGATTCCTTGACAGATGACGCCGTCGATTTGGTTCCGAACGTCGACTTCGACGACGACTAAATGTCAAAGCCCGCCCCAGAAAAGCTCGAAAAGCTTCGCCAGGCGCTTGCCGAATATGAATCCGGCGCCGCTGGAGGCGGGCTTTTTGATGCCGAAGCAGAAGAAGCCAAAGCCAAGGTGCGTTCGCGCGCGCTGTTGTTGCTGGATCAGCGCGCGCGTTCGCGCAAGGAATTAGGCGACCGCCTCCTTGCCCTCGAATTCGACGCCGAGGTGGTGGAGATGGTCCTCGATGACCTAACGCACGTGGGCCTGCTTGACGACGCCACCTTTGCCAAAGAGTGGGTGCGCCAGCGCCATGCCCGCAGGGGTAAATCCGCGCGCGTGCTAGATCGCGAGCTGCAGGAAAAGGGCGTGTCCCAAGCCCTGCGGAGTGAGGCCTTGGAACAGGTGACGGAGGAGTCTGAGGAGTCCATTGCCCAGGCCTTGGCAGTAAAGAAGGCACGCTCTGTGAAAACGGTGCCGGAGGATAGGGCAGAGCGTGATAAATACTTGCGCCGCATCGTAGGCGTGCTGGCGCGGCGCGGTTTCAACCAAGGCATGTCCATGCGGATTGCCATTGCGGCGCTGGATGCGCGCATCGCGGAGCTGGAATCCTAGGGTTTATGAGTTGGCTGCTTTGGCCGATAGAATGACCCGACGTGAGTAATCCCCAGACTGAGGCGCCCCGCACCTACGAAGTGCGTACTTTTGGCTGCCAGATGAACGTGCACGATTCCGAGCGCATCTCCGGCTTGCTGGAGGAGGCAGGCTACTGCGCAGTCGACTCCGGCGACGAGCCCGACCTCATCGTCTTTAATACCTGCGCGGTGCGTGAGAACGCAGATAAGCGCCTATACGGCACCCTGGGCGCATTGAAGAAAACCAAGGAGAATCACCCCGGCATGCAGATTGCCGTGGGCGGCTGCTTGGCGCAAAAGGACAAAGACACCGTCCTCGATAATGCGCCGTGGGTCGATGCGGTCTTTGGCACTCACAACATGGGTGCCCTTCCTACGCTGCTCGAACGCGCGCGCCACAATGACGAGGCCCAGGTGGAAATCGTTGATTCCCTCGAGGCTTTCCCCTCCGTGCTCCCTGCAAAGCGCGAGTCTGCCTACGCCGGCTGGGTCTCGGTCTCGGTGGGCTGCAACAACACCTGTACCTTCTGCATCGTTCCTTCCCTGCGCGGTAAGGAAGAGGACCGCCGCCCAGGCGACATCCTGGCCGAGGTCAAGGCGCTGGTAGACCAAGGCGTCTCCGAGGTCACCCTGCTGGGCCAAAACGTCAACGCTTATGGCGTGAACTTTGCAGACCCTGACCTGCCGCGCGATAAGTTCGCGTTCTCGAAGCTGCTGCGCGAGGTGGGAAAGATCGAGGGCTTGGAGCGTCTGCGCTTTACCTCGCCGCACCCGGCAGAATTTACTTCCGACGTCATCGACGCCATGGCCGAGACCCCAGCCGTGTGCCCGCAGCTGCACATGCCGCTGCAGTCTGGCTCCGACCGCATCTTGAAGGAGATGCGCCGGTCTTATCGTTCGAAGAAGTTCCTCGCCATCCTGGATGAAGTCCGCGAGAAGATGCCGCATGCGGCCATCACCACTGACATCATCGTCGGCTTCCCAGGCGAGACCGAAGAGGACTTCGAGGCCACCATGGAAGTGGTAAAGCGCGCCCGTTTTGCCTCCGCTTTTACCTTCCAGTATTCGCCGCGCCCGGGTACCCCGGCGGCGGAGATGGAAAAGCAGGTCCCGAAGCACATCGTGCAGGAGCGCTTCGAGCGCCTCGTCGCGCTGCAGGACTCCATCCAGGCCGAGGAGAATGCGAAGCTGGTTGGCACCGACGTCGAGCTGCTGGTGCAGGCCGAGGGCGGCCGCAAGGCTGACAAGACTCACCGCCTGACCGGACGTTCCCGCGATGGCCGCCTCGTGCACTTTGCGCCTATCGACGCCGCCGGCACTTCCATCAGCGCAGATATCCGCCCAGGCGACGTCGTGCATACCACCGTCACCGATTCCGGTTCCTTCTTCCTCGTGGCTGACTCCGGCGTTACCGAGCACCGCCGCACTAAGGCCGGCGACATGTCCGCAGCGGGTCAGACCCCAACCACCGCGCCTATCGGCGTAGGTTTGGGGCTACCGCAGGTTGGCGCCCCCGCCACCCAAGATTCCTGCGGCTGCTAAAGGAGTATTTCATGAGCAATCAGTACGACACCGCCCACGCCGCCGAGCGCGCTGCCTCCCAGAAGATGGAACTGGGAGGCTACAAAACCGCGCTCATTACAGCGGTTGTCGCGTGGGTGGCGTACCTGGTTCTGCCCTATGCCGGCACCGCCAACGGCTGGGAGGTTCTTGGTCTGGGCAGCACGAGCGTGAAGATTTCCATCATTGAGAACATCTCGGGGTGGTGTGCCCTGCTGGGCATCGGCGTGCTGACCAGCCTCACCGTCATCACCCGCCGCTTAAACTTCGGCCTTGCTGCATGGATGCTGGTGGCAATCTCGCTGTTTCTAACCTCTGGGGCTTCTGGTACCGCGGCTCGACCGCTAACGGCGCCTCCATCGGCATGTGGGTCGGCGTGCTCGCTAGCCTGATTGCATTCTTGGCGTACTGCCGTGTGGCCTTTAGGCGCAGCCCCGAGCAGATTGCAGCGGCCGAAAAGGCCCGCGCCGCAGCCAGCTCCCTCGATCAAGTCGGCGTCCTGCAGACGGAGGCCGCGACCACACTTCCTCCGGAGGAGAATCCGCTGCTTATCGACGACCGGCGCCGCCGAGCGCACAAGCGTTAAGCTCCGAATTTAACTCCGGAGATGCAGCTCCCAGGCTGAGGACGTGGAAATAACCTTCGCGCCTAGGTGCTTATAGATGCGGTTCATCGCCGGGTCCGCATCCGCGACCGAGCAATATGCCCGGCGCGCGTCCGGCCACCAGTGCGCGACCTCGTGCAGTGCATGCAGTTTCGCAGCCGTGGCCAGTCCGCGTCGACGCCTATCGCGGGCGGTGACCGTCAGCGTCCACTCACAGACCTCCGGGTCCGCATCCGCGTGCCGGGAAAGCTCCGTCAGCGCCACGATACGCCCGGCTTCCTCGATCGCAACCAGAAGAGTATGCGAGCGCCGTGCCCGCAGCCTGCGATGCGCCTCCTCCAAACGCTGCGCGGTCCAGTAAATAGGCTCGGTGCTCAAATCGCCGTAGACCGCATCCGTGGAGGCCACGGTCAAAAGCTCCAGGATGTCATCCAGATACTCAGCGGGGATGTCATAGTCGGCAAAGACGTGAAATTTACGCGAGGCCACCGGGAAAGGCCGCGCCGGCGTATCCGGAAACTCCACGAACATCTGGTGCTCGGCGTGCTTTTGTGCAAAGCCCCGCGCGATATACGGGCCCGAGAACGGGTCATAAGAGTAGTCCGCATCGGCAGGGTAGAGCATGCCTACCTGTGCGACGCTGCGGCCGAGCTTATGGGCCAGGTCGAGGGCGGCGTCGACAAGCTGCTCGGCTACCCCGTACGCTTCCGCGGACAGCTCCTCGCCGGGCATGGGCAGCAGGCCCGCCGCGAGAACGCACTCGATTTCCGCATTCTGTGTTTCTTCAAGAAGAGGCAGCGAGATATGGATGAAGCCGTCGAAATCCAACTCCGGGCTGGGCTCCACCGCGGAAATAGTGGGCAAGCCCAGCGCGCCCACCTCCAGTGGGGTAGGAGAAGTTAGCCCAAAGAGATAGGTCTGCGACTCGTTCGAGCCCTGCAGGCGCTGGACCACCCGCGAAGGCGCAGAAGATGCGGCTGGGTCACCGCTGGCCTCCTGCGCATACAGGTTCGCGTCGAAGACGAAGCTACGGACGCAATCTGCTGGCTCTCCGCGGCCGGGGACAATCTGGACGAGCAAATTATTTGTCATTTACAGCAGCTGCCGCTGCGTCCGCGAACTCCTGCCACTGCGCGGCCTGGGCGCGCAGGTCCTGCTCCTTCTTGGCGTTGCCCTTGGCAGCGGCGGCGTCGGCTTGCGCGTTTAGATCGTCGACCTTGGACTGGAACTGCGCCACGCGTGCCTGAGCTTCGGGGTCGGTACGACGCCACTCGGAATCCTCCGCGGCGGAAACGCGCTTTTCCAGGGCCTCAATCTTGGCCTCGTATTCACGGACCTGGTTGCGTGGGACGAATCCAATTTCCTCCCACTTTTCTTGCAGCTCGCGCAGCTTCGCCTTGGCGGCCTCGATGGACTTGGAAGGATCGATTTGCGAGTCGTATTCCGCAATCAGGGCGTCCTTCGCCTGCGCGTTGGCGGCGAATTCCTTATCGCGCTCGTCGTTGACGGCGTTGCGAGCGGAAAAGAAGTGGTCCTGCGCAGCGCGGAACTGCGCCCACAGCTTGTCATCGGCCTCGCGCGGGGCGCGGCCGGCGGCCTTCCACTCGGTCATCAGGTCACGGTAGGCGCGCGCGGTGGCTGCCCAGTCGGTGGAATCCTGCAGCGCCACGGCGCGCTCGACGAGCTCTTCCTTGCGCTTGCGGGCCGCCGCGCGGTTGCGGTCTAGCTCCGCGAAGTGCGCTCCACGACGCCTATTAAAGGAGTCGCGTGCGCGCGAGTAGCGCTTCCAGAGGGCGTCGTCAGTCTTGCGGTCGATTCCGCGAATCTGCTTCCACTCCTCGAGGATGGCGCGGATGCGATCTCCCGCGGCCTTCCACTCGGTGGAGTTCGCTGCGATGTCCTCGGCCTCTGCCGCGAGCTTCTCCTTGGCCGCGATGCCTTCCGCGCGGCGGCGCGCTTTATCGGCCTGCGCTTGCTCGCCGGCGCTTACGGAGTGCTCGATGACAGCGCCCAAACGCTTGTCCAAGGCCGCAATATCGCCGATAACGGCAGCGGTAGGTAAAGACTCCCGCAGCTCCGCGGCGGTGGCCTTGATGGTTTCCGCCTCGCCCGGGTGCGCTTTCAAACGCGTTTCCAGCAGCTCAATCTCGGTGGAAAGGTCATCGTAGCGGGCACCATAGTGCGCCAAGCCCTCAGCCGGGGTGCCGGCCTTCCACTCGCCAATCTTGCGCTCGCCTTCGGGAGCATTGACGAAGACGGAACCGTCTTCCTCCACGCGGCCCCATTTGGCCGGATCATTCTTTGCGACCTTAGCCGCCGGCTGTGCGCCCGGGCGAGGGCCTGGACGAGCACCCTTCTTGGGCATTGCACCTGGGGTTGGGATAGACATGGTTGAAACCGCCTTTATGAAAGTCGCGCCGCGCGTCACGGCTGCCTAGAGTGTTCTCCCTAACAGTACCTTCTCCTGCATTAGGATGAGTGAGCAATGTTAAATCTTTTGATTATGCCTTCCTCGCCGGCCTTGGCGGAGGAATTATCTCCTGCAGATGCCCCTAGCCGCGCGCTATTAGGCGCAGCTCGGCAGCTAGTCCGCGAATACGCGTCGGCCAATGAGGAGCTGGTGTTAGACATCGTTGGCTCCAGGGATGCACGCTGGCATACGGCACATACAGGATCCCTGCGCGCGTGGGGCGCCCCGAGCGTGCAGCTGGGCGAGGGCAATTACCTGCCGGAGCTTATGGCGCGCTACATGCTTGCAGGCGGTCCGGATTATCACGTGGGCGAGGTCCGCGAGCACCTAGACACCCCGCGCGCGGGCGTTCTCACCATCGTGTGCGTAGACGGCAGTGCCGGGCTTACCCAACGCGCGCCGCTCGCGCTTATCGACGCCGCCCCCGCGGCCGCCCGGTGGTGCGAATCCCTGCTAGCGGGCGCGGACGAAAGCTGCGATGAAGAAAAGCTGCGGGCCGCCGGCGTCGAGGAGACTGCTCTGTGGGCAGAGCTCGCGGCGTTGCAGCCGGTAAAGGCGGAACTGCGCGCGGCGGATTCGACGCTGGGCGTTGGACGATATGTGGCGGGGTGGCAATGTTAAGACCAATCGCAGTCGTAGGGCCTACGGGTTCGGGTAAAAGTGACTTGGGCGTGCAGCTCGCGCATGAGCTAGACGGCGAGGTTGTCAACGTCGATTCCATGCAGCTCTACCGCGGCATGGACATCGGCACGGCGAAGCTCACGATGGAAGAACGCGAGGGCATCCCGCACCACCAGCTTGATGTCTGGGAGGTCACGGAGAAGGCCTCCGTCGCGCGCTATCAGGCAGTCGCCATTGCCGACGTCGAGGCGATCATGGCTCGCGGCAAAACGCCCATCCTCGTGGGTGGCTCGATGCTCTATGTCCAAGCGCTCGTCGACGACTGGCAGTTTCCACCCACCGACCCTGCAGTTCGCGCGAAGTATGAGCAGCGGAGGGTGGAAATCGGCGTCGATAAGCTGCACGCGGAGCTTGCAGAAGTAGATCCGGCCGCGGCCGCCATCATCGAGGACAAAGACCCGCGGCGCACCGTCCGTGCGCTGGAGGTCATCGAGCTAACCGGCAAACCCTTCAAGGCCAGCCAGCCGCCGAAGGACGCGCCGCCGCGCTGGAACATGCTGCTGCTGGGCCTGCGCACGCAAGCAGATTGGCTCAACCCGCGCATCGAGCTGCGCAGCCGACGCATGTTCGAACGCGGGCTCGTAACGGAGGTCGAGCGCCTGCAAACACAAGGCCTCGTAGAAGATTCCACTGCCGGCCGCGCCATCGGCTATGCGCAGGTATTCCAAGCTCAGCGAGGAGAGCTGACCTGGGACGAAGCCATAGAGCGCACGATTACCGGAACGCGGCGCTACGTGCGCCGCCAACGCTCTTGGTTTAACCGCGACAAGCGCATCAACTGGCTGGATGCGGCCGCCGATACTCGTGGGCAGGCGCTGCGTATTATTGAGGCATGAAATTTGCCAAGGGACACGGTACGGAAAACGATTTCGTCATTATCGAAGACCATGACGGCCAGCTAGAGCTTAGCCCCGAGCGCGTGCAGCGCCTGTGCGATCGCCGCGCCGGAATCGGCGGCGATGGCCTGCTGCGCGTGGTCCGCGCGGGAGCGCTGAGGGAGCCGCTCGCAGACGGCATCGCGGACGAGGATTGGTTCATGGACTACCGCAACGCCGATGGTTCCGTCGCCGAAATGTGTGGCAACGGCACTCGCGTCTTTGCCCACTGGGTGCGCTCCCGCGGCTTGGTGCAGGCCGATACCTTCACCGTCGGCACCCGTGCCGGTGCGAAAACGGTGACGGTGCATTCCTTCGATGAGTTCGAGGCGCAGGTTAGCGTGGAGATGGGTGCTGCGCGGGTAACCGGAGTTTCCACGGCGTCGATGGCAGGCGAGAGCTTTGCGGGCCTCGGTGTCGACGTGGGCAATCCGCACCTGGCAGCGGTCATCCCGGGGCTTTCGGCAGAAGGCCTGGCCGAGATGACCTTCGAGCAGCCGACTTTCGATGAGTCCTTCTTTCCCGAGGGAGTCAACGTTGAGGTGCTGACTCAGCTTGCTGAAGGCGCCGTTTCCATGCGTGTCTTCGAACGCGGCGTCGGAGAGACCCGCTCTTGCGGCACCGGCACCGTGGCGGCCGCATGCGCCGCGCTTGCCGACGCCGGCTACGGCACCGGCACCGTCAGCGTCCATGTTCCCGGCGGCACGGTGGAAGTGGAGATCTTCGACGAAGACTCGCGTCTTACCGGCCCTTCGCGCATCGTGGCAACTGGCGAGACCGCGCTTTAGTCTTTGTAGTGCGTGCCGAGGGAAAGGGCCGCGCGGCGGGCGGCGAGCCAGGTCTCGCGCAGCTCGGTGGCGCGGTCATCGGTAACCCTTAAGAGGGATTCCAGCTCGTCGGTTTCGATGTCTGTGCGGTATACGCGGATGTCCAAGCGGCTTAAAAATCGCTTGGCACCGTTTAATTCGTAGCGGAAGGCCTCGATGGTGGGATCCGTGCAATCCAGATCCAGCAGCGCGGGGCGGTGCAAAGTGCGGTCTGCAATGGCATCGGTATTTTGCGAATTGCAGAAGGCGTCGAATTCAGCGATCACGTCGCGGATATCGTCCGCGGAAAGATCGATGGAGGTGCGCAGGGCGGCGTGCTCGGAGGCGTCGGGACGTGCAGAGGCGAAAAGCCATATGGCGCCTGCCACCAAGAGCGCAATGAAAAGGCCAGGCAGTTTCAGGGTCACGATGAGCGCAACGGCTGCCACCACCGCGAGGGTGACGGCGAGCATATGTCGCCCTGTCGAGTCCATACCTGGCCCTTCTTCGTTTTATTTAGTGGCATCCGCCAGAACCGCAGGAGCAGCCGCCGTCGGAGCCGCAGCCGCCGGTGGGCATTTCGATTGAAGCCGTCAGCATACCAGTTCCAGCCAGAACTTCATCCTTGGCGGGAAGCTTACCGAAGCTGGCCGGTAAGCAGAGGTCGAACGGGAAGACGCCGTCCATGACCAGGTGCATGAACTTTTCGCCGGTAAGCTGGTTTTCGCGCCACTCGGATTCCATCACGCGGGCGGCGAATCGGCAGCCCGGGGTAGGCGCCGCTGCGCCGGAACCCTTCGCGACAATCTCTGCGCCTTCAGACTCGAAGGCCGCCGGGTAAGTATCAAACTCCGCCTCGTAGTCTGCGGCGGAGGCATAGCGTTTCACGCCGAAGCCCATGACGCTAAGGCCTACCTGCTGCCACGGCTGGGTTTCTTCGTCTGCCAGCAGCGGACCCTGCGCGAGGTTAGCGGTGGCCTGTGCGAGAACGGTGCCGAATGGGTCCAGGATTTCCATGAAAGCCAGCACGTCGTTGACCATGGACACATGCGCAAAGCCCTGCGTTACGGAATCGAAACCGATGTAGGTGGCAAAAGGCTCGACCGCGAGGATATTGATCTGCGCACCGGACGGGTCCGCGAATTGGATGAGCTGACCGTCGCGGATCTCGCCGGTGACGGTGAGCTGGTTGGTGGAAATGGCTGCCTCAACGGCGTCTTGCCAACGCACAAAGTTCAGGCCAATTGCCTGCATCTCAGTATTGGCAGTGGAGGCGGGGGAAGTTTCGGTCATAGTGGCTATTGTATCTCCGCAGGCTTTAGCTACTAAAAATTGGGGTTTTAAGCCTGCGACGTGCAAGAATAAAAGCAACATGAACGAAAATCACGAAGAACTTCTCGCGCAGGCTTTTGGTGAGGAATTCCAGCCCACCACGGGCGACCTCGACCTAGCCGAGCGCAATGCCTTTCGCCGCGTTTCCACCACCATCCGCGCTGAGGACACCACCGACGGCTATGAGGTGGAGTACCGCAAGCTGCGCCTCGAGCAGGTCGTACTCGTGGGCGTATGGACCGAAGGCACCGTCGCCGAAGTGGAGGCCACCATGGCCGAGCTGGCCGCGCTGACCGAGACCGCCGGCGCCGAAGTCGTGGAAGCGATTTACCAAAAGCGCGAAAAGCCCGACCCTGGCACCTACATCGGCCGTGGCAAGGTCCAGGAACTCAAAGAAATCGTCGAAGCCACCGGCGCCGACACCGTCATCTGCGACGGCGAACTGCAGCCCGGTCAGCTTTCCGCCCTAGAGCGCGAGCTCAACACCAAGGTCATTGACCGCACCATGCTGATTCTGGATATCTTCGCCCAACACGCGAAGTCCAAAGAGGGCAAGGCGCAGGTCTCGCTTGCACAGCTGGAATACCTCTATACCCATACCCGCGGCTGGGGCGGCAACCTCTCGCGCCAGGCGGGTGGCCGCGCGGGCTCTAACGGCGGCGTCGGCTTGCGCGGCCCCGGCGAGACCAAGATTGAGTCCGACCGTCGCCGCATCCGCTCCGAGATGGCGCGCCTGCGTAAAGAGCTGCGCGGAATGAAAACCGCACGTGATATCAAACGCTCGAAGCGTCAGGAGTCGACAATCGCGCAAATTGCCATCGCCGGCTACACCAACGCGGGCAAGTCTTCCCTCATCAACGCGATGACCGGCGCAGGCGTGCTGGTGGAAAATGCGCTTTTCGCCACCCTTGACCCAACCACCCGCCGCGCAGAGCTTGCCGACGGCCGCCAAGTCGTCTTCACCGACACCGTCGGCTTCGTGCGCCACCTGCCCACGCAGCTGGTGGAGGCCTTCAAGTCCACCCTCGAGGAGGTCTTGGCTGCAGATATCATGCTGCACGTGGTCGATGGCTCCGACCCGTTCCCGCTGAAACAGATCGAGGCTGTCAACAAGGTCATCTACGACATCGTGCAGGAAACAGGCGAGCAGGCGCCGCCGGAGATTATCGTCATCAACAAGATCGATAAGGCCGATCCGCTGGTGCTTGCTGAGATTCGCCACGTGCTCGACCGCGAGAACGTGGTCTACGTATCCGCGCACACCGGCGAGGGCATTGATGAGCTGACCTCGCGTGTTGAGCTTTTTCTCAACTCCCGCGATGTGCACGTGCGTTTGCTGGTGCCTTTTACCCGCGGCGATGTTGTCTCCCGTGTGCATGCCGAAGGCACTGTTTTGGGCGAGGAGTACACAGGGGAGGGCACGCTTGTCGACGTCCGCCTGCCTGCCTCCATTGCCCACGAATTGGCGGAGTACGTTGCGGAAGAAGTTTCCTAAAACGCCGCTGGTGGGCCATAATGAAGGCTCGTGAGTACTTTTGGTTGGCGCCTGCACGGCGATGGTAAGAATATTGCACCTGGCGCGGTAGTAGCGCCTGAAGAACGCTTGAGCTGGGGCCGCACTATCGGCATCGGCATGCAGCACGTGGTGGCTATGTTTGGCGCCACGTTGCTGGTTCCCACCTTGACCGGTTTCCCGGTTAATACGACGCTGCTGTTCTCGGGCATCAGCACTATTTTGTTCCTGTTGATTACCCGCAATCGCCTGCCTTCCTACCTGGGCTCTTCTTTTGCCTTCATCGCACCGCTGACGGCGTCGCAGCAGTATGGCATCAGCGCGCAGGCCGGTTCCATTTTGGTGACCGGTGCAGTGTTGATGGCCGTCGGTTTCGTGGTGAAAGCCGCGGGGCGCCGTGTGCTGGACGCAGTGATGCCGCCGGCCGTGACTGGTTCCATCGTGGCGCTCATCGGTCTGAACTTGGCGCCTGCGGCCACGACGAACTTCCAGACCCAGCCACTGGTTGCGGTGATTACCCTGGCTGCTATCGTCCTGGCAACCGTGGGCGGGCGCGGCATGGTCTCCCGCTTGGGCATCCTCATCGGCGTCGTCGTGGGCTGGGTCTTTGCGGCGCTTACCGGAAACCTGGCGGAAGGAACCGCGCAGACCATCCGCGATGCTGCCTGGATTGGCTTCCCGCAGTTCCACTCGCCGGAGTTCAAGTTCTCTGCCATCGCTGTGGCGCTGCCGGTGCTGGTGGTGCTGATTGCAGAAAACATCGGCCACGTTAAGGCCGTGTCTGAGATGACGAAGCGCGACCTCGATGACCTAGCTGGCGACGCGCTTATTGCCGACGGTCTCGGCACCGCCATCGCCGGCGGCTTCGGCGGTTCCGGCACCACAACTTATGCCGAGAACATCGGCGTTATGGCCGCGACGCGCGTGTACTCCACGGCGGCCTACTGGGTGGCTGCGGTCTTCGCCATCTGCTTGGCCTTCATCCCGAAGTTCGGCGCGCTGATTTTCACCATCCCCACCGGTGTGCTGGGCGGGGCGACCCTCGTACTTTACGGCCTCATCGGCATGCTGGGCATCCGCATCTGGATGGATAACAAGGTCAACTTCAACAATCCGGTGAACCTGACCTGTGCTGCGGTGGCGTTGATTGCGGGTATCGGCAACCTGACGTTGAACGTGGGTTCCGTTTCCCTCGAGGGCATCGCTTGGGGCTCCATCGGCGTCATTGTGGTCTACCCTGCGGCGAAGTGGCTCTACGAAACCCTTGGTGAGGGCAAGGGCGCCAAGTACTAAAAGGGGATACGTCACCAATCTTGCCCCTTTTCGGGGTGAATTCGGCGAAGTTATCCACAGGCAAAAAAATTGCCTCTTGTGGGGTTTGGTGAGGGCTTTTAGGCTCAAAAACCATGAACGCACTAGCAGACTTCCTCGCAGCCCAGGCGCCAGGCATGGCCATTCTTGCCGGCGCCCACGGGCGCAGCGAAGCACAGCTCGTGCAGCTCGGCGCGTCGAACTTACAGGCCCGCGAGCTTATCTATCTGGCGGGCATCTATTTTGGCCCCACCTCCTCTTCGCGCCGCCAGCGCAACGCGCAGCGCTCAGAGCATAGCCTGTCCACGCTGACGATGATCGAAGGCTACATTTCCCGCATCCCACGCCAACGCGATAAGTGGAAAGTACGGGAAGCACTCTGCGCCAGCACCCTTCCCGCGGACAAGCTGAAGGCAAAAGCCCGCGCGATGGCGAAAGAATACGCCAAGCAACCACAGGAAGGGGTGCGGATTACGCGGCGTCGCCAAGCGCTGTGGTCCCTGACCGTTACCGGCAAGCAGGACATGATTGCCGATATCTTCTCTGCCTTAAAACCGGAAGCGCCCGTCCAATCCTTTTATGAGGGATTCTTTTCCGGTGCGCACAAGCCGGTGGCGGGCTCCCACGTCGTCATCACTCTGGATGAGTTCGTGGAAATCGCGCAAGGCGGCGGAGAGGAAATCCAGCTGCGCATGACCAACGGCGCGAGCATTTCTGGCGCGGATTTCGTCTCCCGCGTGCTTTCCGCGCATGGATTGGTCAGCCTCGTGCATCCTTATGAAGGGCCGGTCAATCTTTATCGCACGCGGCGGTTTGCTAATGAAAAGCAGCGCCTGCTGGCCGCGGCCGAAAATCCCACGTGTGCGTGGCCGGGCTGTAATCACCCGGCGGATAGTGCGCAGGCCCATCACCTCACCGCTTGGGCTAGGGGAGGCGATACGAACATCGGAAACCTCGTAACCTGCTGTGCGTATCACAACGGAATAAATGACGACTCTCCGCCTGGAAGTTCGCCGAAAGCTTCCCGTGGAAAGCTAGCTCGCATTCGCGGAAAAATCACCTGGTTGCCGCCGTGGGCTTCGCCGGTGAGCTAGAGCCCCCGCCACGCGCGGGCGCTTTGGCATGCCCAAAACTTAAAAAAGACTCCCAAGCTTTAAAGCTCGGGAGTCTTTTAAAGCTAACGCTAGGAAGCGTCGAGGTCCTGCTCGATGAGAGCGGCGATCTTCTCGACTGCTTCTGCATTCTCGGAGGTAACGGTAACTTCGTCACCCTGCTCAGCGCCCAAGGCCATGATCATCAGGGAGGAAGCTGCGTCGGTTTCTTCGTCGTCATCGCTGCCGACGAGGGTCAGCAGAATGTCTTCGTCATAAGCCTCTGCAGCGTCTGCGATGATGGACGCAGGACGTGCATGCAGTCCGACGGAAGAGCCAACCTTTACGGTCTTAGATGCCATGATGATAAGTCCTTTCGACTATGTGAGATTTCGTGTTAACAAGTGTACGCGTTATGCCTCGGCCTTGGCAGCCTCCGCCTTGGCGGCTGCTTCCTCGACGGTCTTGTTCGGCCAGAACTGCTTCAGCGCGATGACCGCCAGCGCGGAAACCACGACGCCCGCCGCGATAGCCAGGACATAAGCCCAGGCCGGGTCGATGGCGAAGAAGACAAAGATGCCGCCGTGTGGGGCACGCGAACCGACGCCCAGGGCCATCGACAGTGCACCGGTGGTGGCGCCACCGAGCATCATCGCCGGGATGACGCGCAGCGGGTCAGCGGCAGCGAATGGGATGGCGCCCTCCGAGACGAAGGAGAGGCCGAGTAGCCACGCGGACTTGCCGTTTTCCTGCTCCGCCGGGGTAAATAGGTTCTTGCGCAGGAAGGTCGCAATCGATAGCGCAATCGGCGGAACCATGCCGGAGGCCATGACGGCGGCCATGATCTCCATGGAGGCCTGGTCACCAGTGGAAAGGCCGGCGGTGGCAAAGAGATAGGCCGCCTTATTGACGGGGCCGCCCAGGTCGAAGCACATCATCAGCCCGAGGATGATGCCCAGCAGCACGGCGGACGAGCCGGACATGGAAGAAAGCCAGTTCTGCAGGCCTTCCATAATTGCGGCCAGCGGAGCGCCGAGCAGCAGGTACATCAACAGACCTGTGATAAGGCTGGTCAGCAGCGGAATGATGACAACCGGCATCAGGGAACCGATCCAGCGCGGGACCTTCCAGTTGCCGATCCACATGGCGATGAGTCCCGCGATAAGACCAGTGACCAGGCCACCGATGAAGCCCGCGCCGAGGGCGACGGCGATGGCGCCGCCGGCGAAACCAGGAGCGATTCCCGGGCGGCCGGCAAATGCGAAGGCGATATAGCCCGACAGTGCCGCAACGATAAAGCCCATGGCTGCTTGGCCGATGGCAAAGAGCACCGCACCGATATAGAGCAGCAAGCCGGAGCGGTCGAAGCTCATCATCTCGCCGTCGACCTCAACTTGGTGGCCGGGCAGGTTGGTCAACGAGTAGTTGGTGGAAATCGCCTGCCAACCGTTGGCCATGTCGTAGCCGCCGAAGAGGAAGCCGAGGGCGAGCAAAAGGCCGCCTGCGGCGACGAAAGGCACCATGTAGGACACGCCGGTCATGATCGCCTGCTGGATGCGCTTGCCCCAGCCGAGTGCTTCACCTTCTTCTCCGCTGCCTGATGCGCTTCCGGACGCGCTTTCCGATGCCGCCGTTCCCGCCACGCGCCGCGCATTCGGGTTCTTGGCGGCGGCGACGGCCTCATCGAGCATGACGCCGGGCTCGTTGATGGCGCGCTTGACGCCGGATTCGATGACGGGCTTGCCGGCGAAGCGTTCACGTTCGCGCACTCCGACGTCGGTGGCGAAAATGACGGCGTCAGCGGCGTCGATCACCGATTGCGAGACGGAGGTGTTATTCGAGGAGCCTTGGGTCTCGACGGTGAGGTTTATGTCGGTGCGCTCTGCCGCGGTTTGGGCCAGGGCGTCGGCAGCCATGTAGGTATGCGCGATGCCGGTGGGGCAGGCGGTGACCGCCACGATGTTGGTGGCTGCGTTCTCGGTAGTTGGTGTTGCGGTAGCGGACGCCGCCGTAGCGGCGGAAGTTGATGCCGCGGAAGCAGATGACGCCGCGGAAGCAGAATTCGCAGGTTTCTTGGGCTTTTCCGCGTTGACCACATCCAGCACCAGCTTGACGATTTCCTCCTTGGTCGCCGCAGTACGCAGCGCCTCGAGGAAGTCCTTCTTTACCAGCGCGCGGGCCAACTTGGAAAGGATCTTTAGGTGTGCCTTACCGCCACCGGCGGGGGCAGCGATGAGGAAGACCAAGTGGGCGTCACCGTCAGGACCGGAGAAATCGACGCCGCGGGAAAGTCGCGCGAAGGCCAGCGTTGGCTCGGTGACGACCTCAGAGCGGCAGTGTGGAATAGCAACGCCTCCGGGCACGCCGGTGCCAGCCTTGGCCTCGCGGTCGATGGCCGGTTGGGCGAGACCCTCGACGGAGGTCGCGCGCCCCGTCTCGTGCACCAGGGTGGCAAGGTTTGTGATGACAGATTCGACACTGTCGCCGAAATCGGCGTCCAACGCGACCAAGTCTGTCGTGATGAGATTGGATGCCATGAGGACACTCCTTTAATGATCAGAGTTGTAGTTAAACGCGGTTATAGGGTTAAAACTTTGGTTTCTGCGATATTGACTTGTGCAGGCTTTGGTAGCTGGGTGCCGGGCAGAGCCGCAGCGGCAGAACCGTAGGCCACGGATTGGCGCAAAGCTTCCGCAAAGTCCTTCCCTGCGCGGCGGGCCAAAATATAGCCCGCAAGTGCGGAATCACCCGCGCCGACGGTGGATGCGACAGCCGTGGGAGGTGGGGTAGCAGCCCAAGCGCCATCTGCAGTAACGAGAACTGCGCCAGCACCGCCCAAAGTGACGAGAACCTCATCGACGCCGCGGCCAACCACTACGCGCGCGGCTTCGACGACGCCTGAGTAGTCGCCCTGTTCCGCGGCCGCCTCGAGTGCATTTCCGTCAGTATCGGTGAGCTGGCCGAGTTCAAGCCCATTGGGCTTGAGTAGATTCGGTGCGGACTCGTTGAGGCGCTCTGCAAGGGCGACCATCGGGGCGTCGGAAGTGTCGACGGCGATGCGTGCTTGGGGCGCGGCGGAGCGGATGGCGTCGACAAGCGTGGCGTACCAATGCGTGGGAACGCCCTTGGGCAGGGAACCCGCAAGCACCACCCATTCCGCGCCGATGGAAAGCGCGGCCAGTGAGGAGGAAATGGCAGACTGGACTGTCTCGTCGAGCTCAGGGCCAGGGCCGTTGACCTTGGTGGTGCGGCCACCTGGCTCGGTGATGGTGGTGTTGGTTCGGACAGAACCAGGCATAGATACGGCATCGAAGGGAATGTTGCCGTCTTCCATCAAGGTAAGGAAGTGATCGCCCTTGCGTGCGGGCAGAAGAGCGACGGATTTCTCGCCGGCAAGGTGCACCGCGTGCGTGACGTTGACGCCTTTGCCGCCTGCGACCTGCGAAACCAGGCTGGCGCGGTGAACTGCGCCAGGATTGATGGCTTCTTGGAGGTTTAGGGTGGCGTCAATACTGGGGTTGGGGGTCAATGTGAGAATCATTGTGGAGACTCGTCCCTTTCGCAGTTTGCGTATATTGGGAGAAAGCTAGCTGGACGGTGGTCGAGCGCAGATTTCTGCTCCCTGTTGATTGTTGTCTGGTTATGTCCGAAAGTCAATCAAAAGAGTGTGGTATTCGTTGCTTTTTCGCCCGATCTGTGATGATCTAGGGGGAGAGCAAATCCCCTCCCAAAGGAATGTGTGATGGAAAACGAATCTCAATCAACCATCAAGGGCACTGGCGTCGTTGCCGGTGTCGCATACGCCGAGGCCGTGTGGGTGCGTCCTCGTCCAGAACTGCCAACTGCTGGGGAGCTAATCGATGAAGAAAAGCGCGACGGCGAGTATGACCGATTCCTAGAGGCTGTCGATATCGTGGCAAGCCGCCTCGAGCAGCGTGCGGCCGGCGCAGAAGGCCAGGCGGCTGAGGTGCTGGGCGCTACCGCCGGCATGGTCAAGGACCGCGGCTGGCACAAGGCGGTGCGCAAGTCCATCCGTGCAGGCCGACCGGCGGAGTACGCAACCGCGAGCGCGACTGAGAAGTTTGTCACCATGTTTGAAGCAGCAGGCGGTGTGATGGCCGAGCGCACGACGGACCTAAAGGACGTGCGCGACCGCGTTATTGCGCAGCTGCGTGGCGAGCAGGAGCCAGGTCTGCCGATGGTCACCGGAGAAGCAGTGCTGCTTGCTGATGACCTCGCGCCCGCCGATACCGCAACCCTCGACACCGCACACATCAAGGCTTTGGTCACCGAGCTCGGTGGCCCGACGAGCCACACGGCGATTATCGCTCGCCAGCTGGACATTCCATGCATCGTGGCCGTGGGCGCGGAGCTGCGTGACATTGAGGCCGGCGCGCTCGTGTTCGTGGACGGCTCTATTGGCGCGGTGAACTTGGGTGCAGACCGCGAGGAGTCTTTGCGGGCGGTAGAGGAATACCGCGAGAAGGCTGTGCGAGTGGCGCAGTGGCGTGGCCCGGCGCAAACTAAGGATGGCCATCGCGTGCAGCTTTTGGCCAACGTCGCGGACGGCAACGCGGCGCGTATCGCGTCGGATTCCCAGGCGGAGGGCATTGGTCTTTACCGCACTGAGCTTTCCTTCCTCTCTGCGAGCGAGGAGCCGACGGTGGATGAGCAGGCGCGCATCTATGGGAAGGTCTTTAACGCCTTCTCGTCTTCCAAGGTGGTTGTTCGTACCTTGGATGCGGGTTCAGATAAGCCGATTTCTTATGCCACCATGTCTTCCGAGGAAAACCCTGCGCTTGGCGTGCGTGGTCTGCGTATCGCACGCGATAACGAGGCGCTGTTGACTCGCCAGCTGGATGCCATTGCGCAGGCTTCCGCAGACCGTGGCGACGATGCCCCGACGTGGGTTATGGCGCCGATGGTCGCTACCGCCGTTGAGGCGAAGTGGTTCGCGGGTCTTTGTCGCGAGCGTGGCCTTACTGCGGGCGCCATGATTGAGGTTCCAGCGGCGGCTTTGATGGCCGATACCATCATGCCGCATCTAGACTTCGTCTCCATTGGTACCAATGACTTGACGCAGTACACCATGGCGGCGGATCGTCTTTCCCCGCAGCTGGCATATCTTACTGATCCATGGCAGCCGGCAGTGCTGCGCCTTATCCAGCACACCTGCGTGGTGGGCCAGGATAACAATGTTCCGGTTGGCGTATGCGGCGAGGCGGCAGCGGATCCGCTGCTTGCCTGCGTGCTGACTGGCTTGGGCGTGAACTCCCTGTCGGCGGCTTCCACGGCTGTCGCCGGCGTGGGCGCACAGCTTGCGGAGCTGACGTTCGAGCAGTGCCAAAAGCTTGCCGACGCCGCCATCAACGCCGAGGGCCCATCCGAAGCCCGAGCGGCAGCGCTCGCTTTGTTGGACGAGTTCTAAAACATAAAGATAGCCCCGCTTTTGGCGGGGCTATTTTTGTATGTGCCGATGCTACTTATCGGCGGCGATGACTACTTCGATTTCGCGCTCGCGAAGCGCCTCGATGAAGCTTTCTGGTGCGGCGGAATCGGTGATGACGACGTCGATATCCGCGATGGAGGCGAAGCTGACCAAATAATCGTTACCGAGTTTCGAGGAATCGCAGAGGACCACGACCTTGTGGGCGTTGGTGACAAAAGCGGACTTGATGGCTGCCTCTTGGGAATCTGCGGTAGACAGGCCGTGGTCGAGGGTGAGCGCATTGGTGCCGATGAAGGCGACGTCGGCACGCATGAGCGCCATGGTGCGCAGTGCAGTATCGCCCACGACTGCCTGGGTTATGGCGCGGACGGTGCCGCCGAGCAGCTGAACGTCGGGAACGCCGTTGCTTGCCAAGGAAAGCGAGATGGGCAAGCTATTGGAAACTATCGAAAATTGCCCTGCGGCGAATTGTTGACCGATGAGGTCTGCCAGGGCATTGGTGGTAGTACCCGCGTCGAGGAAGACGCTGCCGCCGGCGTCTGGGAGGAACTGCATGGCGGCGCGTGCGATGGCAATCTTGGCGCCGGTAGCGGAACGTTGCCGAGTGTCGAGGGTCAGCTCTGCGGTTTGGAAGGACTGAGAGGCCACAGCGCCGCCATGCACGCGGTGCACAACGCCTTCGCGGTCTAGGACCGCGAGATCGCGACGAATGGTTTCAGCGGTGACGTCGAAGCGCTCGGAAAGCTCGGTGACGTTGACGCGTCCCTCAACTGCGGTGAGGGAGGCGATCTGACGGCGACGCTCCTCTGCGTACATAGGGTCCTCCAAAGATCTGCCCAGGAACGGGGTGGGGGCTAGACAGCCTCCGTCTATTGGGGGTAAAGCGGAAGCTGTTGCCGGAATAATACTGGCTTGCCTCTAGTTTTCCAGAAATCCCTACGAATCGGAACGAAACAAAGAGTTTCACATATCGCCAATCTTGCATGCGATCGCCGAAATTTTCTTTAGCTGCAGATTTGCAAAATGTGACATTAAACGCCGGCCAATGGACAACCGGAAAATTACGCATAAAAGGGGGTATTTTCGGGCAACCGTTGGCCGGCGTTGAAGCAACAGAAGTGGGTGATTAGAGCTTGCGGAATACAGAAACTACCTTGCCCATGATTTCTGCATCGTCACCCTTGATTGGGGAGTAAGCATCGTTGTGGGGCAGGAGCCACACGCCCGAGGAATCCCGGTGGAATTCCTTGACGGTGGCTTCCTCGCCGTCGAGAAGCGCGGCGACAAACTCGCCTTCCTCGGCCACCGACTGCGAACGAACGATAACCCAGTCACCGTTGAGGATGCCTGCGTCCTGCATGGAGTCTCCCACAACCTGGAGCATGTATAGCTCGCCGTTGCCAACTACGTCATCAGGCATGGGGAAGTAGGTGTCGATGTTTTCTTCGGCGGTAATCGGCGAACCTGCGGCAATGCGGCCGACCACCGGAATATAGGAAACTGCGGAAGCGTCCTCTGGGGTGGCGTCGACAGGCTGCTGCGGTTCTTCCTTGGGTGAGGCCTTGCGTCCTGGCTTCTTGGGCTCTTCCTCATTGAGGTGGCGTACGTCGACGGCGCGGGGCTTGTTTGGGTCGCGGCGTAGGAAGCCTTTTTCTTCTAGTTGCTTGAGCTGATAGGCCACGGAAGAGGTGGACTGGAGGCCGGCAGCGTCGCCGATTTCGCGGATGCTTGGCGGGTAACCGCGGAGCATGACTGCGTCGTGAATGACGTCGAGGATGCGGCGTTGACGCGGCGAAAGGGAGTTGATGTCGGGCTTAGCGGAATTTTTAGCTGGCTTGCGTGGCACGGTTTCTCCTCGGCGGGGTTGGAAGTTGCCGCGCGGCTTCCGTCGCGGCTTGGGTTGTTCGAACTTGGGTTGTTCGAACTTGGGTTGCTCGAATTTTCGAAAAACCTCCCTTCTTTTCTACCACGTGGGGGACAAATGTTCGAGAAATTTGCCGGAGGTGTGGACAAACTTTCGAAAAGTTGTTATAAATCGAACATAGCAACTAATTCGAACGGATTAGCGATGGAACTTTTCGAACGTGTCGCAGCAGAAAAGTACTCTGCAACCATCAGTTAATCGCAACGTACAAACACTGGAGGATCTCACAATGGCTATCGCTCTCAACACCGCTTCCACCCATGTTACTTCCACTAACGCTCGCCGCGCGTACCGCGCTCGCGTCGTGCCGGCAGCCTCTGTTTGGGATGCAGATGTCTACGATGTCCGTCTCGCTGGGGTAGCCACAACACCCCACGATGTTCGAACTCTTAGCGTGGATAATCGAACATACGGTGCCCCTATCCGCCGCTGCGCGAATGCTGAAGCCGCTGGTCATGGCGAGCCAGAATATTCGCGTGCGCAGTCGAATCGTGCGAATTATCTGTTGGGCGCTGTCTTTGGTGCAGCCGTGTTCGTCGGAACTGTATTCGGAGGATTGACTGCTGACACTGGTGCTGTCCACACTGAGAACACCCAAGTAGTCCAGGCAGGCGTTACGCACTAGCCGCCGCTGCACGCTAGCCCGTCGCGCGTTAGCTGCCGTCGCGCGTTTGGCGTCGCGCGTTTGGCTAGGCGGAGCCCTTGGCGTGCGGTTCTGTGGGCGTGCGGCGCTGTTGGTGTGGGAAAGTAATCACTCGGCTTGGATGCCGGCCGGAAAATGGCATCCCCAGTTGTTTGGGCAGTACACTAAATGCGGTCTTAACGCCTGCCTTCCACGTGTGGGAGGTGGATGACGTGAAAGTGAAAGGAACCGTGCGGTGTACTGCCCGTTTTGTCATTATGAACAGTCGCGAGTCATCGACTCTCGTGTAGTCGACGCCGGCACCGCCATCCGCCGTCGGCGCGAGTGCGCCTCCTGCAAAGGCCGTTTCACCACGGTGGAAAAAGCGGTTCTTTTGGTGGTTAAGCGCAACGGTCTGGCGGAGCCGTTCAGCCGCGACAAGCTAATCCGCGGCGTCCGTCGCGCTTGCCAGGGACGCGACGTCAGCGACGACGCTTTGAAAAAGCTCGCCCAAGAAGTAGAGGAGACCGTGCGCAGCCACGGCTCCTCCCAGGTCAACGCCAACGACATTGGCCTTGCAATCCTCGAGCCGCTGCGTGACCTTGATGAGGTGGCCTACCTGCGCTTCGCGTCCGTTTACAAGTCCTTCGAAAGCGCCGACGATTTCGAATCCGAAATTCGCCTGATGCGCCGCCGCGACCGCGATAACTTTTAAGAGCCGCAGTGCCAGCCGAGGGCTGGTGCTCGTTTGCGGATGCCGACGAACGGCGTATGGCCGTGTTTGGAGCTAGACAGCGTGGTGATTAGCGGAGCTTGTCCACCGCCTTTTGGATGCGGCGCAAGGATACCGGGTGCGCGGTGCCGAGGCGCTGAGCAAAAAGTGAGACGCGTAGTTCCTCGACCATCCAGTAGATGTCCTTGACCTCGCGGGTTTTGGCGCGTCCGGCGGGCAGGTTGCGCAGGCGATTGTTGAGGTACGCTTTGGCCTCGTCGACTTCGGCCTGCCGGTCCGCGTCTTTGTCCGGGTCTATTCCCATCTCATCTAGACGAATCCGCATAGCCTGTACGTAGCGCGGCAGATGGCGCAGGTGAGCCATGCCATGCAAGGTGATGGCGTTTTCGGGAAGCAGGAACTTCAGCTGCTCGCGCATATCGTCAATGGCAGGGCCTTCCCATTGTTTGAGCTCGGCGCGCAGGTTCGCATACTCGGCAAGCCCTGGTGCGATTGCCACCACGGATTGTCGGACGCGGCCAGGCACCTGGGGCTTGACGACGTCGCGAAGCTTGGCGAAGCCCTCCGGCGACCGAGGCGCACCGCCGGCTTCGACCATGAGATCGCGTATGGCAGCCACCCGCGCATCGCCGACGAGGCCTTCGGCGCCGCCGTGCGGGTAGGCGTCGACAGCCACTCGCTGCTGCAAGGGCAGCCCCTTGACCATCTGTTGGTGATTGACGTTAATCTCCCGCAGGAGCAGCGTCAGAGTGGTGGTCAACATAGCAGCGTCGGCAGCGGCCTTGGTGGGGTGAACCTTCAGGGAAACGCCGTCCGCGGTTGCCACGAGCGCGGGGTACGCGGTGACCTCATGGCCGTCAACCACCGTTTGGACTTCCTCGTCAATAGTGCCGAGCGTCTCCGGCGTCCACTCTTTGACGGCCTTCGACTCAGACTTGCGTCCGACCCGCGAGACTGAGGACTTGATGTGCCCCGCCTGGCGCTGCACGAGCGCTGCGAGGTCCCGGTCAGAATCGATAACCTTCCCGCGCTTATCCACCGCAGCGTAGTTCATCTGCAGGTGCGGCGGCAGGCTGGAAGGCCGGAAGTCGGAAGCGTTGATCCCTTGGCCGCCGAGCTCGCGGAGGACGTCGGCAAGCTGCTGCGTCAGGGGGCCTTCATAAGGAAGCAGACGCGGCAGGGCACGCTCTGCGAACTCCGGTGCGGGAACCACGGTGCGGCGCAACGCCTTCGGCAGGGAACGGATTAGCTCCGTGACCAACTCCAGGCGCAGACCCGGCACCAGCCAGTCGAAACCCTCCGTATCCAGCCCTGCAAGCAACGGCACGGGCACCATCAAGGTGACGCCATCGAGGGGATCGCCGGGCTCGAACTTATAGCTCAAGTCATAGTCAATCGAACCCTTCAGCCACCTGTCCGGGAAGGCTTCCTCGGTGACGTCGTGGTCTTCCTCGATAAGCTTTTCCGGGTCGAAGTCCAGCAGGTCTGGGGTCTTGTGACGCTGCTTCTTCCACCACGAGTCGAAGTGCCGGCCCGTGGTGACTTTGGCGGGGATACGTGTGTCGTAGAAATCGAAGAGAGTGTCCTCCGAAACCACCAGACCCCGGCGTCGCGCCTTGTCCTCAAACTCGGCGGCCTCTTCCAGCTTCTTCACGTTGTCATGGAAGAAGTGGTGGTGGGTATTCCACTCGCCTTCAATTAGCGCAGAGCGGATGAACATGTCGCGTGCGGCCGTCGGGTCGACGCGGTGATAGGGCACCGTGCGGTCTACCACGATGGGCACGCCGTAGAGCGTCGAGCGCTGTGTGGCCACGGCGGCGGCGCGCTTGCGCGACCACACGGGATCGGAATAGTTGTGACGTAGCAGGTCCGCGCCGAGCTTTTCCACCCACGCGGGGTCGATGGCGGCAACGTCGCGTGCCCACAGGCGCGAGGTTTCGAGGAGTTCGGCGGCCATTAGAAATTCCGGCGGCTTCTTCGCCAGCGCGGAACCGGGGAAGACTAGGAAGCGAGTATTGCGGGCACCGTGGAATTCCTTGGAGTTGCCATCGCGCGCGCCGATGTTGGACAAAAGGCCCGCTAAAAGCGACATATGGATGTCATCGGGGCGGCGTTCGGTGGCTTCTTGCTGGTTCCATCCGAGCTGCTTGGCGACGTCCCTAAGCTGGCGCACCAAGTCAAACCACTCGCGGATGCGCATGTAGTGCAGGAATTCCTTCTTCATGCGCTTGCGGAAGGCATTGCCGCTCATCTCGGTG
Organism: Corynebacterium sp. HMSC08C04; assembly: GCF_001807495.1. Lineage (NCBI taxonomy): Bacteria > Bacillati > Actinomycetota > Actinomycetes > Mycobacteriales > Corynebacteriaceae > Corynebacterium > Corynebacterium sp. HMSC08C04. The sequence goes on from NZ_KV789229.1 coordinate 158,858, forward strand.
CGGGCGTCCTTGAGGAAATCCCACAGGTTGAGCATGGCGAGGAAGTCGGAGGAGGCGTCCTTAAAGCGCGCGTGGGCTTGGTCGGCTTGCGCTTGGTATTCGAGGGGGCGCTCGCGAACGTCTTGGATGGTCATGGCCGCGACGATGACCATGACGTCTTCCAAGCAACCGGAGCGGTGGGCCTCGACGAGCATGCGCGCCATACGGGGGTCGACGGGGATGCGGGAAAGGTCGCGGCCGATGTCGGTGAGAACCGGAAGACCGTCTTTTTCCTCTTGCGAGTGCAGGGCGCCGAGCTCGCGGAGGAGCAGCAGGCCATCGCGAATGGCCTTGTTCTCCGGCGGCTGCACGAAGGGGAACTCCGAGATATCGCCTAGGCGCAGCGAAATCATCTGCAGGATGACGCTGGCCAAGTTGGTACGCAGGATTTCGGGGTCGGTAAATTCTGGGCGGGAGGCGAAGTCCTGCTCGGAGTACAGGCGGATGGCAATGCCGTCGGCAACACGGCCGCAGCGGCCGGAACGCTGGTTGGCGCTGGCCTGCGAAATTGGCTCGATGGGCAGGCGCTGGACCTTGGTGCGGGTGGAATAGCGCGAGATACGCGCGGTGCCGGTGTCTACCACGTATCGAATACCCGGGACCGTCAGCGAGGTCTCTGCGATGTTAGTGGACAGCACGATGCGGCGGCCGCGGTGCTCGGAAAAGACGCGGTGCTGCTCGTCGTTGGACAGGCGGCCAAACAGTGGGGTGACCTCAACGCCGCGCCACTTGCGCGCCTCGATGGCCTCTTGCGCGTCGCGGATATCGCGCTCGCCGGGGAAGAAGCAGAGGATGTCGCCTTCTCCTTCTGCCATGAGCTCCTCGATGGCCTCGCACAGGCCGTCTAGCGGATCTTGATCGACGACCTTGCCCCCAGCCTCGAACTCGAGCGGCCGGTAGCGAATTTCCACCGGGTAGGTGCGCCCGGAGACCTCGATGATGGGCGCGGGCTTTCCCTCACCGTCTGCGAAGTGCTGGGCAAAGCGCTCTGGGTCGATGGTCGCGGAGGTGATAATCACCTTGAGATCCGGGCGCTTAGGCAGCAGGCGCTTTAAGTAGCCCAGCAGGAAATCAATGTTGAGGGAACGCTCGTGAGCCTCATCGATGATGATGGTGTCATAAGCATTCAGGAAGCGGTCGCGCTGCATCTCCGCGAGCAGGATGCCGTCCGTCATTAGTTTCACGGCAGTGGTAGCAGACACGCGATCATCGAAACGGATGGCGTAGCCCACGGACTCGCCGATCTTCTGATCCATCTCCTGCGCGATACGCTCGGCGACGGTGCGCGCGGCTAGACGACGCGGCTGGGTATGGCCGATCAGCCCCTTGCGGCCACGGCCTAGCTCGAGGCAGATCTTAGGGATCTGCGTGGTCTTACCGGAGCCGGTCTCGCCGGCGATGATGACCACCTGGTTATCGCGGATGGCTTCTGCGATGTCGTCCTTGCGGCCGGAAACCGGAAGGGTCTCGGGGTAGGAAATAGGGGGAACGGCGGCGTCGATTAGCGCGACGCGCTCGCGGGCTTGTTGGATATCGCCCCCGATTGCGGTGAGGGCTTGGGGCGAGCGGGCCTTGCGAAGGCGGCGTCGGAAAGCGCGGGCATCTTTGGTAGAAACCTCGTCGAGAGCGGCGTAAAGCTCGTCGCGGGTGGGCGTTGAAGAAGTCGTCATAGCTGGTTGTGAATTCTACTAGTCGTCGTAAGCGGCGGGAAATGTTGATAGGGTGGGTGCGATCAAGGAAAAAGAAAATGAATTTAAATAGAGGGGATTGAAGATGTCTTCACCTTTTGGATCTGCAGGCGACGGCAAGGATTTCCCGCGTTATGAGCCAACCAACCACCCGGAGGACCGTCCTGACTACGGCTTGCCTTCCTACGGTAGCTACAACGCGGGCGGGAACGCTGGCTACGACGAGCAGCCACAGGGCGGCGTGGGCTACAACGGCCCGGTTTCTGCGACGAAGGCTATCGGCTGGGCATTCCGCACGGTCTTTAGTAACTGGCAGCTGTGGATTTTGGGTTCGCTTTTGATGTTGGCTGTATTCGGCATCTTCGGTGCCGTTGTGGGATTCATCTTGGCCTCCAACGGCGACGGCAACGCCGCGTTCACGGGCAATATCTTCTCCAACGTGATCACGCAGGTGATTTCCCTGCTGGTCTCCTTGTTCGTCATGCGTCTGGCGCTGTTCCAGATTGATGATCTGAAGACTGGCTGGTCCTACATCGGTAAGGACGTACGATGGGGCAATACCTTCCTGATGCTGCTGATCATCGCCCTCGTGTCCTTCGTGGTCATGATTTTGGCCGTCATGGTCTTTGGTGGCGCGGCCTTTGCCACGCTCACCAGCGCGGACGTTCAGGACGAGGATGCAGCTCTGGCGGCTGCTGGCACCGTCTTCGGCATCCTGGCAGTGATGGTCATCATCGGCTGGCTGGTCACTCCGCTGTACAAGCTGATGCCATGGTTCGCAGCTGACGGTGACTCCATCGGCGATTCCATCAAGAAGGGCTTCATGGCGGGCAAGGCCAACTACATGCAGCTGCTGCTGTATACGCTGATGATGTTCGGCCTGGGTATCGCTTGTATCTTCACGCTTGGTCTGGGCCTTTTCATCTTCGCTCCAGTTTCCTTGCTGGCTGAGGCGCACTTGTTCCGCCAGTGTGCTGGCCGCTACGTACAGGCCTAAAGATAAAAGAAAAATCCTCGGTTCCAATCAAGGAGCCGAGGAATTTTTTATACGTTGCGCGAGCGCTGCAGGGCTTCTTCGAAGGCTGCGGTAACCAGAGCACCGAACTTGCGGAACTCTTCGGCGCGAGCAGCGGAGCTGCGGAAGACCAGGCCCACCTCGCGCTCAGCGGTAACGCTTGGGTCGAAGCGCGAGACCTGTAAGTGCGGGTTGGTGCACTCGGTGGCAATGGCCGATTCCGGAACCAAAGTAGCGCCCAGCCCGCCCATAACTAGCTGCAAGATGGTGGTCAAAGAGGATGCACGAGTAGCTGAGTTAGTGGCCTCAGACGCGTTGATATGCGCGCGGCGGCACAGATCGAGGATTTGATCGCGGAGGCAATGGCCGTCGTCGAGAAGCAAAAGCTTCAGGCTATCTAACTCTGCAGGGGTGAGGTCCTCGCGGCCTGCCAGGGCATCATTGTTGTCGGTGACCACGACGAAGTCCTCCGTGTACAGCGGCACGTCCACCATGCCGGCGGCCTCGGAGGGCAGGGCGATGATGGCAAGATCTAACTGGCCGTCGCGCAGCTTGCCCAAAAGGTGCTCCGTCTGCTCCTCCACGAAGCGCGGCTCGAGTTCTGGGTAGGTCTCGGTGATAGACCGCAGCAGGGTAGGCAGGATATATGGCGCGATGGTGGGGATAACGCCGATGGTCAGCAGCCCAGTGAGGGTACCGTGGGCACCGCGGGCATGGGCATGGAACGCATCGGCGGCCTCGAGCGTTGCTTTAGCGTAGGGCAGGAGCTCTTCGCCGTTGGCGGTGACTATTACCTTGCGCGTGGAGCGCTCGATGAGTTGAATTCCAAGGCCCTGTTCGAGGGCCACGAGGGCTTGGGAGAGGGAAGGCTGGGAGATTTCCAGCTTTGCGGCGGCGGTGCCGAAGTGTTTGTTCTCCGCGATGGTGACGAATGTTCGCAGCTGAGCGAGTGTGGGACGGTACTCTTTATTGTGCATGCCTATAACTTTAACATCCATCGATAGGATTTCCTATTGACATGCGCAACGGATGTTGGCATACTTGGCTGCGGCGGGGCTTTAGGCCCCACAAGCGCTGGAAGATTCGCAGCCCAGAATTTTGATTCAACATCTAATAAGGAGATGTCTTTCATATGCCTATCTTGACCGTTGGCGAGAAGTTCCCAGAGTTCGAGCTCACCGCACTGAAGGGCGGCGACCTGCACGACGTTAACGCTAACCAGCCTGAGGATTACTTCGAGCAGGTTTCCCTGGACAAGTACGAGGGCAAGTGGAAGGTCGTCTTCTTCTACCCGAAGGACTTCACCTTCGTTTGCCCGACCGAGATCGCTGCTTTCGGCAAGCTGGATGAGGAGTTCCAGGACCGCGACACCCAGATCCTCGGCGGCTCCACCGATAACGAGTTCGCTCACTTTAACTGGCGCGCAACCCACCCAGAACTGAAGGAAGTTCCTTTCCCGATGTTCTCTGACATCCGCCACGACCTCATCCGCGCCCTCGGCGTTGAGAACGCTGACGGTGTTGCTGACCGCGCAACCTTCATCATCGACCCAGACGGCGTTATCCAGTTCGTTTCCGTTACCCCGGACGCTGTCGGCCGTAACGTTGACGAGGTTCTGCGCGTTCTGGACGCACTGCAGTCCGAAGAGGTCTGCGCTTGCAACTGGGAAGCTAATGACCCAACCAAGAACATCAACAAGATGGACGTTGTTCAGTCTGCTCTCTAAGGGTGACTAAACCGCGCGTGATAGTCACGCGCGACAACAAAGCCCCCTCGGGCAACCGAAGGGGCTTTCCTTTGAACTTCTTCTGAAAAACACTTATCAAAAACGCTAAGGAGCACAAGATATGTCTATCGATAACCTGAAGTCTTCCCTTCCGGAGTACGCAAAGGACCAGAAGCTGAACCTGGGCACCCTCGCTCGTTCCACCGAGCTGAACGAGGAGCAGCTGTGGGGCTCAATGCTGGCTGCTGCTGCCGCAACCCGCAACGACACCGTTCTTTCCGAGATCATGGAAGAGGCAAAGGAGCACCTTTCCGCTGAGGCTATCGAGGCTGCGCTGGGCGCTGCCACCGTCATGGCAATGAACAACGTTGCATACCGCGCCAAGGGCTGGTTGGGCGAGGACTACGCTCAAGTTAAGTTCGGCCTGCGCATGAACATCATTGCTAAGCCGGGTGTGGAGAAGGCTAACTTCGAGCTGTGGAACACCGTTGTTTCCGCAATCAACGGCTGCGAGCACTGCCTCGTTGCTCACTCCAAGACCCTGCAGGAAGAGGGCATGACCAAGGAGCAGATCTGGGAGGGCGTCAAGATCGCTGGCGTTATCCAGGCTATCGCTCAGACCATTCAGGTTGAGGCTGCTCGCTAAAAACACTTTTAAAGGCTCGCACGGTGAAATATCGTGCGAGCCTTTTGCGTTTTAACGCGGCGCTAGCCGACGGCCACCCCAAACAAGGTACCGATTCCATAGGTTACGGCCAGACCCGCGGCGCCTCCGATGAGCAGGCGGATGACTGCGCGGGCGGAGTCGGTGCGGGCAAGGCGGGCGGAAATATAGCCGGTAAGCGCAAGCGCTAGGAGCGTAACCAGGGCGACGGCCCAGCCGGCTACAGCGGAAGGCGCGATGAGGATGGCAAGCATCGGAAGTAAGGCGCCGGCGAGGAAGGAGACCGCCGACCAAAAGGCGGCATGCCAGGGGTTGGTGAGGTCATCGCCGTCGATTCCGAGTTCCAGTCGCAGGTGAGCATCGAGCGGGTCATTATCGGCGATTTCGTAGGCCGCGCGGCTCGCGGTTTCCACACTCATGCCGTAGCCCGCGAGCATCTCCGTGAGCTCGGCGTGCTCCTGCTCGGGAGACTCGGCGAGCTCCCAGCGTTCTTTGGCAATGAGCGCGCGCTCGGAGTCGCGCTGCGCAGACACCGAGACGTATTCGCCCAAGGCCATGGACACTGCGCCGGAGACCGTGGCCGCAAGACCAGCGGTCAAGATTGTTTGATCGCTGGCACCAGAACCAACGACGCCGAGCAAGAGCGCAGCGACCGATACGATGCCGTCGTTTGCGCCCAGCACGGCTGCGCGTAGCGAATTGAGCCGCGAGTTATGGCTTGCCGCGTGTGGTTCGGGGGGGGGGGGTATATCAACCATGGCCTTCACCTTTTGTCCTTTCGACTCTTATTGTCGTCGCAGGTCAAGGGGCCTGTCTAGCATGGTTAGGCTGCGCTGGCGGCGCGTAGCAGACCCTTTCCTAAGCTAGTGCTCGATACGCAGCTCCGCTAGGCGCACCTCGCCGGCTGCATCGGAGGCGTCGAGATCCACGCGTCCAACGAATTGATAGCCGTGATCGCCCTCAGGATCCTTGATTACCTGGCGTACCTCCCACAAGCGGGTGTCCTGGCCGGAAACGCGGAAGAATTCCGGGCCACGGGCGGCGGGGCCGGAATCGATGTCGTCGTATTCGTCGAAGTAGTCGTCGAGGACTGCGCCGAAGTCGGGGACCTCGTCCAGGTAGTCCAGAAGCTCGGCCAGCCGATCCTCTTTTTCGAGCGCGAAAAGCTGCACCAAACGGAAGAAGTAGTTGCGCACCATGATGCTAAACGCGCGGCGGTTGGACGTTAGGGCAGAAGGGTCCTCAACGCCGAAGGCCAGCTCGCGCTCCAGGTCCTTCTGGGAAATCGGCGAATCCTCGCCGGCCATCTGCGCCCACTCGTCCACGAGGGAGGAATCCACCTGGCGGATGAGCTCGCCGAGCCAAACGACGACGTCGGCAAGCTCCTCGCTCATGTATTCCTCCGGGATGGACTGCTTGAGCGTGCGCCAGGCGTCCGTGAGGTAGCGCAGGATAACGCCCTCGGAGCGAGCCAAGCCGTAGGTGGCCACCAGGTCCGAGAAGGTCATGGCGTTTTCCAACATGTCGCGGACCACGGACTTCGGGCGCAGCTCAAACTCCTTGACCCACGCGTTGGTCTCCGCGAAGGTGTCATAGGCTTGCTCGAGCAGCTCCTCCAGCGGCTTTGGCCAGGTGATGTCCTCAACGATGGCCATGCGCTCGGTGTAATCGACGCCGTCGGCCTTCAGCGCGGCAATCTCCTCGCCGCGGCGCTGTTTCTGCTGGGCTACGAGCACCTGGCGCGGGTCATCGAGGATCGCCTCAAAAACGGAAATGACGTCTAAGGTGTAAGTCTCAGACTCTGGGTCCAGCAGCGTGAGTGCGGCGAGAGCAAAAGGCCCAAGCGGCTGGTTCAGCGCGAAGTCTCGAGGCAGTTCGCGGACCAAGTGATAGGGCCGGCCGTAAATGTCCAGGCCCTTGGTGGACTTTTGCACCACGCCGGAGTTCAGCAGGCCGCGGAAGAGCTCGATAGCGGTCAGGATGTCCTGGTTCTGCTTGCTACGGGTGTCATGGTTGGTACGCAGCAGGTGCTTCATATGCTCGTACCCGTTGCCGTGGCGGGCAAGTACGTTGAGCAGCATCGAGTTCGAGACCCGGAACTGCGAAGTTAGCTGCTCCGGCTCGGCCTCGGTCAGGCGGGCGAAGGTCTTCTCGGACCACGAGACCTCGCCATCGCGCGGGGACTTCTTCTTAAGCTTCTTCAGCCGCGCCGGGTCGTTGCTGAGGCGACGCCGCGCCTTGGCGTTTTCGATCTCATGCTCTGGGGCCTCAACGATGACGGTGCCCTCGGTGTCATAGCCCGCGCGGCCCGCGCGGCCGGCAATCTGGTGGAACTCGCGGGACTTCAAAATGCGTTGGCGTTGACCATCGAACTTGGCCAGTCCGGTCATCAGCACCGTGCGAATCGGCACGTTGATGCCCACGCCCAGGGTGTCGGTTCCGCAGATGACCTTAAGCAGCCCCTGCTGCGCAAGCTTCTCGACGAGGCGGCGGTACTTCGGCAACATACCCGCGTGGTGGACGCCGATGCCTCGACGCAAAAGCTTGGACAAGTCGCGGCCGAAGGCGGTGGAAAAACGGAAGTGCGCCAGCTCCTTGGCAATAGCTTCCTTTTCCTCCGGCGTGATGATGCCAGATAGGGAAGTCAGCGCTTGGGCGCGCTCGGCGGCCTCACGTTGGGAGAAGTGCACCACATAGACCGGCGCCTTACCGGAGGAGAGGATTTCCTCGATGGTCTCGTGGACCGGGGTAAACACGTAGGAGAAATCCAGCGGCACCGGGCGGGTGGTGCCGGCCACCAGCGTGGTCTCGCGGCCGGTGCGTTCGGTTAAGTCCTTTTCCAACCAGCCGGTATCGCCCAGGGTGGCAGACATCAGCAAGAATTGCGTCTTCGGCAGCTCCAGCAGCGGCACCTGCCAGGCCCAGCCGCGGTCCGGCTCTGAGTAGTAGTGGAACTCGTCCATGACTACCTGATCGATGGCAGCATCAGCGCCGTCGCGAAGCGCAATGTTCGCCACAATTTCTGCCGTGGCGGCGATGATGGGAGCATTGCCGTTGACCGTGGCGTCGCCCGTCATCATGCCTACGTTCTCGGCGCCGAAGATCTCGCACAGGGCGAAGAACTTCTCGGAGACCAAAGCCTTAATCGGCGCGGTATAGAAACTGCGCTGGCCACGCGCCAAGGCGATGAAGTGCGCGGCATTTGCCACCATGGACTTGCCGGAGCCCGTGGGCGTGGCAAGGATGACGTTATCGCCAGCGAGGATGCCCAGCGAGGCCTCCTCTTGGGCTGGGTACAGCGAAATGCCGCGCTGCGTGGTCCAGCTAGTAAAGGTATCCCAAATCGCCTCGTCAACGAGGGAATCAGGAACTTCGGCGAGATCGGGCAGCAGCTGAGAAAGATTCACCTTCTCCACATTAGGGGATGAAGGCGCCGCCGTGTGGAAAGAGGCTAGTTCTCGCCTTCCTGATTATCTTCGTCATCTTCTGCAGCGCGATCGGCGGCATCTTCGCGGTCATCGATCTCGCTGTCCAGAACCTCGTGGCGCTGCTCGGAATCACCGTCCAGGTTCGCTAGGAAAGCCTGGAACTCCGCACTGATTTCCTCGCCGGAGGGCACGGATTCCTCACCCGGCAGCAAAGCATTCGGGTGCTCCTTGCGGTAACGCTCGTGGTAGTGGTCATACTGCTGCTCGAGCTGCTGGACCACGGAGGAAACCTCCTCGGAGTCCATGACCTGTTCCTCGAGCTGCTGGTTCACGCGCGTGATGTCTTCTTCTAAGCTGCGCAGAGGCAGGTTGAGGCCTGCGGCGTTCGACACCGAGTTCAGCAGGGAGAAAGTACCCTGCGGATACGGTGAGGAAGCCAGGTAATGCGGGACCGAAACGGTAAAGCCAGCGACGTTGCGGCCCTTTTTATCCAGTGCCTTTTCCAGGAAGAGGGCGGCCGAGCCTGGAACCATCATGGTCTGCTCAATCTTCATCATGCGGCCTACCAACTCAGGGGAGTTGCCGTGCGCGGTAATCACCGTGGGGCGCGTATGCGGAACCGGCATCGGGGCGGCGTAGAGAAGGATCGTGTCGTGTACATCGAACTTCTCTGCAATGCCCACGACGGCTTCGGTGAAAGCCTCCCAGCGAAGGTCCGGCTCAGGGCCGGAAAGCAGCAGGAAAGACTTGCCGGAGTTATCGCGCAGCACCTTGATTCCGAGCTCAATGTTTTCGATTTCTACGGTGCGGTCATGGTCAATGGTGACCATGGGGCGGCGCGAGCGGTAGTCCATGAGCTCGTCGCTATTGAAGGAGGCGAGCTGGCGGCTTTCCAGCGCGGCCTTCAAGTGATCGGCAGAGGCCTCCACCGCCTGGCCGGCATCGGCATAGCCGTGCATAGCCACGATCATCGTGGGGCCTTTATCCTCACTGGAAGAATCCTTCACCACTGGGGCTGGGTATTCCAATTCGTAGATGCGCCTTTGATCATCATGCATGCGTGCGATACCTCCTTAACCTGTGCTCCGACAATACAGCTTCGGAAGACACTTACCGCTTTCAACACCGAGCCTTAAACAAGTATTCCTGAATTTCGCCCTTTAGGATCCTAAAAGCCCCGGATGGCAGGTGGCGTCGCGATGAGTTATCCACAGATTCGGCCGTTTTGGAAGACTGACCCTAGTGTGTGGCCCGCGCGCTCGCGCATAGTGAGTGCTATGAGCAAGCAAGACACACATCAGCACAGCTATCCACCGATCAACACCCCGGGACACCTTTTGGCCAACCTGCCAGGAGTGCTCGGGTTCTATCCCACCGATTCCGTAGTCTTTCTAACCTTCGAGCCTTCACCACACGGCATAGCGTTGGGCCCCGTCGCACGCGTGGACTTCGCAGACGCCAAGGCGGCGACGGAGGAAGTTTGGCAGACAATTACCACCGACCGCACCGAGGGCGTCTTCGCCTTCTTTATCACCCAGCGCCCACCCAGCGAAGTCGACACATTGGCCGAGTGGATGTACGGCTTGCACAAGCACAACGACGGCATGGACATCGACGCCGCCTGGCATACCCCGGAGATCATCACCGGCGGCAGCTATGAAATTCTCTTCGGCGCCGTCAACCACGAGGGCAAGGGGCCGATGAAGAATTGGCAGGAAGGAAAGATTCCACCGCTGACTTCTGCGCCCACCATGCACCACTGCGTGGATAAGGACTTTATCCCGGAGCTAACGCGTGAGGAGCTCTATGCCAAGCTCGCGCCGGGCAATAACCAGGTAGGAACGGTGTTGGGCCGCGAGATTGCAGAGCGCGCACGGGCTGCGGCACAGCAATTCCGTGAAGAGATCGAGCTCTACGAGGATGACCCAGAGTTAGCGCTTGAGGAGTTCCTGGATGATGCGTGGTGGCAGCTGCGCGCGGTGCAGGATTTACACGCCACGCTTGGCGACGTCGAGGCTCTCGAGACCGCCGCCACCTGGCTGGCCACCACGTGGTCGCGCGACCTGGTCATCGAGAAGCTCTGCGAGCGGCCAGACAAAGCGGCCATCCTGATGCTAGCCACGGCGAAGACCTTCGAGGGAGTCATCCGCTATAACGCGCTGGTGCTTTATGCCATCGCGCAGCTGCAGATGGAGCGCTACCAGCTGGCAGGGCCAGCGCTGAATATCCTGCTGGAGGAAGCCCCAGAGCATACCTTCGGCAATCTGGTCCACCAGCTCTACCGCAAGGGACTAGCAAGCCAGCTGACCGAAGCCCTGCGCCATTCCTCTGGGGTTGCGCGTTCCATGGCGCTGCAAGCCCGGGACGGCAAAGTGGCTTAGCGCTTGGCGGAATGAGCCTTATCGCCGAGCTGCTTGGTGAAGTTCCAAGCATCGGTGACGATGGTGCGCAGATCCGTGCGGGTGGGGTTCCAGCCCAGTTCGACCTTGATCTTCTCGGAGGAAGCAACCAGGGTGGCTGGGTCGCCGGCGCGCCGGGGAGCAATCTCTGCCGGGATTTCGTGGCCGGTGACCTCGCGGCACATCTCGATGACCTGCTTGACGGAGTAGCCATCGCCGGAGCCCAAGTTGTAGATGCGGTGGGTGCCCGGCTCGTTGCTCTGAAGCGCGAGCAGGTGTGCCTCGGCGAGGTCGCGGATGTGGATGTAATCGCGCACGGCGGTGCCATCGGTGGTGGGGTAATCATCACCGAACATGAAGATCTTGTCGCGGTGGCCTAAAGCTACTTGTAGCACCAGCGGAATCAGGTGGGTCTCCACCTCGCGGTTTTCGCCGATGAGGCCGTAAGCGCCCGCGACGTTGAAGTAGCGCAACGAAGTGGCGCCTAGGCCATAAGCCTTGGCAAAGGAGGTGATGATGTAGTCGATGGACAGCTTGGACGCGCCATAAGGGTTGGTGGGTTGGGTCGGCATGTCCTCGGTGATAGGCACCTGCTGCGGCTCGCCGTAGGTGGCGGCGGTAGAGGAGAAGACCAGGTTGTTGACACCGTGAGCGCGCATGGCGTTGAGCAGCTTCAGGGAGGTGACAACGTTGTGCTCCCAGTAGTCGGCAGGGATTTCCACCGACTCGCCAACTAGCGAGCGGGCAGCGAAGTGGACAACTCCGTCGAAGCCGCCCTCGGAGAGCACCTCATCGGCAACGTCGGCGACATCGCCTTCTACCAGGCGCGCGTTTGCCGGAACTGCCTCGCGGTTGCCGGTTGTGAAGTTATCGATGATGGTGACTTCGTGGCCTGCTTCCAGCAGAACCGCCGCGCAGACGGAGCCGACGTAGCCTGCGCCGCCAGTGACTAGGAGTTTCATTTACTTCACCTCAATGCGGATTGCGTGTGCCAGATCGTCGAGCAGCTCAATCTTGGCACCTGATTCGGTGGTAAGGGTCACCGCACCGTTGGCGTTGACCACGGTGACGGGCGCACCCACTACGACGCCGGCTGCGTTGATATCGCGGAACGTGGCGGAATCTACCTGCAAGATCTCGTTAATCTGCGTGATAGTAGCTTTGGTCTCTACGCCGTTGGGAAGGTCGATGGCGCGGGTGCCGCTCGGTGCCTCGCCAACCTCGATGCCTAATTGATCCAACGCCGGGATGGGGTTGCCGAAGGGGGAGCGGGTGGCGTCGGAAAGCACGGCGACAACGCGCTTTTCTACTTCCTCGCTCATGACGTGCTCCCAGCGGCAGGCTTCGTCGTGGACCTTGTGAATGTCGAGCCCCAGGACGTTGGTAAGCAAAAGCTCCGCGAGGCGGTGCTTACGCATCACCGCCGTGGCGAGCTCGCGGCCCTGGGCGGTGAGGTCGAGGCTGCGGTCGGTGCGCACGTGCAGCAGGCCATCGCGTTCCATGCGTGCAACGGTCTGAGATACCGTGGGCCCTGACTGCTCAAGGCGCTCGGCGATACGCGCGCGCAGGGGCGTGATGCCTTCTTCCTCAAGTTCGTAGATGGTACGCAGGTACATTTCAGTGGTATCAACTAGGTCCCTCACGTGGGCATACCTTTCTGCACGATGGTGAAAGGCGCCGTGAGCAAAAAGGCCGGAACGCACCTTTCGGTGCGGGCGACATGGCTCGCAGCGTCTTCGAACAATAACTAAACAATACCGCACTTTGCCGAGCCTGCTTCCGAAAGGGATAAACGCATCTCTTGCTTTCGGCGCGGTGTAGCTTCACATATTCTACCTATAAAAGATTGAAACCCTGTCAGCTACTGCCTATTAAAGGAGAAGTGGCTGACAGGGTGAAGAGAATTTCTCAGGAGAGGGCTAAAGATTAGAGTGCGTACTCACGCAGGCGGTCTGCACGGTTGCCGTCACGCAGCTTGGCCATGACCTCGCGCTCAATCTGGCGCACACGCTCACGGGAAAGGCCAAACTTGCGGCCAATCTGATCCAGGGTGCGCGGGACACCGTCGTCCAAGCCGTAGCGCAGGCGGATGACGTCCTGCTCGCGCTCCTCGAGGGTGTCGATGACGCCGCGAATATCGGAGTGACGCATTGCCGCCACAACGGCGGATTCGGCGTCGGTAGCTTCGGCGTCCTCGATGAAGTCACCCAGTGGTGCTTCCTCATCGGTGCCCACCGGCATGTCGAGTGAGACAGGATCGCGCGACTGACGCAGCAGCATCTCGATCTTGGATTCCTCGATGCCGGACTCTTCAGCCAGCTCCTCATTGGTGGCCTCGCGGCCCAGGGACTGGTACATCTCACGCTTGATGCGGGAGAGCTTGTTGACCTGCTCTACCAGGTGGACTGGCAGACGGATGGTGCGGGACTGGTCAGCCATACCGCGGGTAATGGCTTGACGGATCCACCAGGTGGCGTAGGTGGAGAACTTAAAGCCCTTGGCGTAATCAAACTTCTCCATGGCGCGGATAAGGCCCAGGTTGCCTTCCTGGATGAGATCCAGAAGTGGCATGCCGCGGCCGGTGTAGCGTTTCGCAAGCGAAACGACCAGGCGCAGGTTTGCCTCCAGCAGGTGGGAGCGTGCCTTCTTGCCTTCCCGGACCAGAATTTTGAGATCACGCTTTTCGGCGCGGGTGACCTTTTCTGCATTCGCCAGCTTGTACTCGGCGTAGAGACCAACCTCGATGCGCTGGGCGAGTTCTACCTCATCTTCAGCGCTGAGCAGTGCGGTTTTGCCGATGCCGTTGAGATAAACACGGACCAAGTCGGCGGAAGGGTTGTCATTGGTCTGGTTGCGGCGTGAGCCGCGGTCTACCTCCGGCTCCTCTTCATTTGAATTGTTTCCAAGGTCAGCGGCCTTGGTGTGGGACTTTTCAGCCATCTCTAGCCTCCTGAGGTTGCGGCTTTGTACATGAGGTACAACGAAGTGCTTGCGCGTTTAGTTCCCCGGTTTAGAAAAATTTTTCAAAAGTAGTGCAGACATAAAGGAGGCCCTCCCCGCATACGGGGGAGGGCTCACTCATGGCATGGGCAGTTTGGCCTTGCAGTTGGCCTTTGGGGCCACTAGCTACGCACCTTTACCAAGTATCGGTAGATGGTCGGCTCGGAGACCCTGAGGCGCTCTGCCGCGGCGGCGATTCCGCCCTTCAAGAGGAAAAAGCCGCTATCTTCGAGGGCGCGAACGACCTCGATGCGCTCGTCGCGCTGCATGCGTCGGACAGGCACGGACTGGGTAGAAATCGCGGAATCCAGCATGGAGTCCAACAGGTTCTCTACGTTGTCGCGCAGCGATTCGCTGACCGCCTCCTCTGGCTCTGGTTGCGGGGCCAGAGCAGTCACAGCAGCCTGGGCTGCGCTTGCTCCCGGGTAGCCGCCGAAGGCTTGGGCCTTATCCGGTGCTTCCTCGGTGTTGCCGATGAGGAAGCTGGCGGCGTTGCGGATTGCTACGAGATCCGAGATGTCGACGTTGATGCACAGCATGCCGCGCATGTGGCCCGTCTCATCACGCAGGAAGTAGCTAGAGGAGTGGCAAATCTTGCCTTCCGTGTTGACGGCCCGGTAGCCGGTCATCATGGGGACGGCGGAGGCGTCGCCTTGTTTCATAAACCACAGGGCGAAATCAGTTACAGGCCCGCCAATCTGGCGGCCGGAGATGTGGCCGTTCGCAATGGCGATGATTGACTGATCTGGGACATCGAGATCGTGCAGAACGATCTCAGTGTTTGGGCCCAAGGCCTGGCCTAGAAATTCGACGAGTGGTACGTACTGCCCGAGGAAATCTTGGTCTATGCCATGACTGTTGAGTTCATTCATCAGCTGAAGCATGTCCTTTAAGTTCCTGACACTTTAAGAAAGTTGGATAGATATTAACACGACAAAAAGCGGGTAAACACGAGCGGCCAAGCGCTGTGTTCACCCGCTCAAGGTGTGCCTTACGGCAGTATTAGCCGCAGACTGGGATAGGTGGGTGGATAGCCAGTGCAAGGCCACCCTGGGAGGTCTCGCGGTACTTGGCGTTCATATCCTTACCCGTCTTGTACATCGTCCAGATGACGTCATCGAGGCTGACGCATGGCTTGGACTCGCGCTCAAGGGCCATGCGGGCGCTGGTGATGGAGTCAATTGCAGCGACTGCGTTGCGCTCGATGCACGGAATCTGTACCTGGCCCAGAACCGGGTCACAGGTCAGGCCGAGCTTGTGCTCCATAGCGATTTCGGCTGCGATGCAGACCTGCTCTGGGGTAGCGCCCATGAGCTGAGCCAGACCGCCAGCGGCCATGGAACAGGCGACGCCGACCTCGCCCTGGCAACCAACCTCGGCACCCGAGATGGATGCATTCATCTTGTACAGCGAAGCAATCTGGTTGCAGGCGAAGATGTAGTCGGAGAACATCTCTTCGGTGACCGGCTCAACGAACTTGTCGTAGTAGGCGATGACTGCTGGGACGATGCCGCAAGCGCCGTTGGTAGGAGCGGTGACCACGCGGCCACATGAAGCGTTTTCCTCGGAGATGGAAAGCGCGAACATGTTGACCCAGTCGAGGATGTTGAGGCCGTCGTGCGGCTCATCCGTTTCCAGCAGGCGCTTCAAAGCAGCAGCACGGCGTGGGACGAGGAGCTGGCCCGGCAGCGGGCCGTCAGTTGATGAGCCACGCTCGATGCCGGTGTACATGACATCGCGGACCTTGCGCATGTGCTCCTTGACCTCTTCTTCGGTGGCGTGTGCCAGCTCGTTGGCCATGCCCAGCTCTGGAAGAGTCAGGTTGTGCTGCTCGCAGAGGGCGAGCATTTCCTGTGCACTTGCGTAGGCGTATGGAACCTTGACGTTGTCCTCGCCGCGCTTTGCAAAATCTTCCTGGGAGACAATGAAACCGCCGCCGATGGAGTAGTAGGTCTTGTGGAGCAACTCTTCATCACCGTTGAAGGCGATGAGGCACATGCCGTTCTCGTGCATCGGCAGGTACTCGTTGTGGAAGTAGAAGCCGCCTTCCTTCGGGAAATCGACCTCGCGGGTACCACCGAGCATGAGCTTTTCGGAGGTGCGAACGTTCTTCACGAATTCGTTGATGCCGTCGATGTCTACGGTCTCTGGCACCTCGCCGGCCAGGCCCAGGAGGATGGCCTTATCGGTGGAGTGACCGATGCCGGTCAGGGAGAGGGAGCCGTACACGTTGGCTTGAATGCGGGTGACGTGGTCGAAGATGTCCTTTTCTTTGAGCTCATCTACGAACGCCTTACCAGCCTTCATTGGGCCAAGCGTGTGTGAGCTTGAGGGGCCGATGCCGATCTTGAACATATCGAAAATGCTGATGAACATTGCTTTTCCTTGAATCTTCCGAGGGGGAGAGGGGGTCCGGGGGTTTCTAGTGTTTAGAAAGCCTGGACGATGGTGTAGAGGATGGTGGCGACAGCTACCAGGCCCATGAAGAAGACGAAGTAGTTGGAAGCCTGGCCCTTGAAGCGCTGCAGTGCAGGAACCTTGTGGATTGCCCACATCGGGATGAGGAAGAGGATGAGTGCAATCGTCGGGCCGCACAGGGTCTCAATCATGCCCAGGATGGATGGGTCTGCCCAAGCGGTCAACCATGCGGTAATCAGCATGAAGATGAGGGTGATGGTGCCGAGCTTGCGAGCGGTTGCAGCGTCGTCCTTGTCGAGGTTCTTGTTGCCCTTGAGGATGAGGCCTTCGAAGCCCTCAGCAGCGCCGAGGTAGTGGCCGAGGAAGGACTTTGCAACAGCGATCATTGCGATAATCGGTGCAATCCACTGGATGATCGGGGTATCGAAGTGGTTAGCCAGGTAGGACAGGATGGTGATGTTCTGGGCTTTTGCTTCTGCCATGTCAGCTGGCGACAGTGACAGTGCGCAGGAGAAGACGAAGAACATAACGACGACGACCATGAGGATTTCTGCGCGCAGCAGGGTGGTGCGCGCCTTGACCTCAGCGAACTTGCCGTAGGTCTCGCGGCGGTCAACTGCGAAGGAGGAAATCATCGGGGAGTGGTTGAAGGAGAAGACCATAACCGGAACCAGGAGCATCAGGGTGACGCCCAAGCTGTGGCCGGAAGCTTCACGGGCAACGTTCAGGTCGAAGGAATCGAACAGTGCGGTGTTCCACTTCGGGATGAGGTAGATGGACAGGAGGACCAGGACGGCGATGAATGGGTAGACCAGCCAGGACATGACGTGGACGATGACATCCTTGCCCATGCGGACGATGAGGATGAGGCCGCCGACGAGCAGCAGGGAGGTCAGCCAGCGGTCCGGCGGGGTGATGCCGAGCTGGTGCTCCAAGAAGGAGTTAACCGTGTTGGTGATGGTCACGGAGTAGACCAAGAGGATGGGGTAGACGGACAGGAAGTACAGGATGTTCATGAACACGCCTGCCTTGATGCCGAAGTGCTCCTCGACGACGTCGGTCAGGTCACCGGATGGCTTGGAGCTGGAGAGAACCAGGCGCGCCAGGCCGCGGTGTGCCCAGTAGGTCATCGGCAGGGCAACAACCGTCATGATGATGAGCGGGATGATGCCGCCGATGCCGGCGTTGATTGGGAGGAACAGAACGCCTGCACCGATTGCGGTGCCGAAGAGGGAGAGCATCCAGGTTAGGTCGGAGTTGTTCCACTTCGGTGCGCCGGTGGTGCCGGCGAATGGGGATTCTGCAGGATCGAATCCTGCGGCTTGTTCAGCTTTGAATGCTTTTGAGGTCTTCATGTTCTCAGGCATGTTTGGCTCATTCTCCGGATGGTTAGCGGTGTCTTTCCGCAAGACTGAGTGAGACATTTTTTGGTCTCCTTGATGTCTCTAGTTGATCGACCGAAGCCTTAGAGCTTGGCGCAACTTTGCAAGTCTTGAGAATTTTCTCGCGGCTACAATTTTGCAACTGCAGTTGGACTTTTTAACTCTGTGTCCTGCAGCTTCAGCCCTTGTTGCTTCGCTGTGTCTTTATCATAAGCCTGTTTGGAGAAGATTTGATAATAAATTATCGCATTGCAAGTACGTTTTTTATCACTCCCTTAAAATTTGAGTTTTGCGCCAGATTGTGCTTTGTTCAACACTCTAAATTAAACAATGAACTACGTCACAGACAAAAAGAAAAAGCGCAGGTAAAAGTACCTGCGCTCGGATGTATTAATCGCCCCTTGGGGTTAATTGATCCCCTTTAAGTTTCCACCAGAACGGTGAAAGGGCCTTGATTGACGGATGCAACTTCCATCATCGCGCCGAACTTTCCGGTCTCAACGTGGACGCCGCGTGCAAGAAGTCTTGCAATGATTTTCTCAATCACAGGCTCTGCTGCATCCCCGGGCGCGGCATCAGACCAAGAGGGGCGGCGTCCCTTAGCAGTCTTGCCATAGAGCGTAAATTGGCTAACTACCAGCACGGGAGCGCCTGCTTCCTCGACGGATTTCTCGCCTTCGAGGATGCGTAGCTCGGCAATCTTGCGCGCCATCTTCTCTATCTTGGCTTCTAGCTCTGCAGTATTTACTGCAGTGTCTTCGCGTGATACTCCCACAAGTGCGAGGAGCCCGCCGGTTTCTGGGCAGTCGATAGCCCCTACGACCTCGCCATCTACGATCACTGAAGCGCTGGATACTCGGGTTAAAACTGCGCGCATTAGTCTTCCTCCTCAGCAGTAGCAGTTTGGCCGGCAGCGACTGCGCCATTTACAAGGTTGCAGAACGGGGCCAGCTCGGTGGGGATGATGAGGCCGTGGCGGATGAGGTCAACCATGGCCGGCAGCGCGGAGGCCACCAGCTCCTCCTCATCGAAGCCCTGGGCTGCGGCGTAGAGCTCGATGGTCTCGCCAAGGGAGAGCCCCGCTGGGTTTAAGCCGGCGACGATGGCCGCGATGTGCTTGTCGACGTCGTGGGACCAGCGTGGGCCCTCCGTGCGGGTAAGGCGCAGCGCGGCGGGGGCAAAGCCCATGCCCAACTCGGCGTCGGGAAGCTGCACGTCCTCGCGGGCCACGCCGGGGCGGACCTGGAAGTGCTTGGTCTCTAGCTCGCCCGGGACAAGACCTCGGAGCCAGGCCACGCGCGCGAAGTATTCCTCTACTTCTGGGCCCAGGGGATCGGTGAAAGGCTGCGGCATGTACTCGGCGAGGACGTCGGAAGGCTCGTCATCGTCGATGCGCTGGATGGCCACAAAACCAAAGCCGATGCCGGTGACGTCGTGCTCGTTAAAGTGCTCAAGCCAAAGCCGGGCACGCTCGCGGCCGAGGTCGCTGCGAACGTCCACTGACTCGTCCTTGAGCCAGGTGGAGACGTAGAGGGCAGGGTCGGCGACGTCGCGCTGGATTATCCAGGCGGCCACGCCCTTTTCCGGCAGCCAGGAGGCCACGCGCTGCTGCCAGGACTGCTCGCCTTGGTGGACCCATGCTCCCAAGATGTGTGCGCTACCGCCTGGTGCGAGGTGCTCGACTGCCTGGGAGACCACGAGCTCGCTGGCGCCGTCCAGGTTTAGCCCGGAGTCGCGGTAGATGTGGCCGACTTCCGGCAGGCCCACCACGAAAGGCGGGTTGGCCACGATGCGATCGAAGCGGCGGCTGGCTACTGGTTCAAACCAGGAGCCCTGGAGCAGTTCGACCTTTTCTTCTGCCGCGGGGCCTGCGGCGGCCAGCGTGGCGCGCGCGAGGTCCAGAGCGCGGGAGTGTAGGTCGGTGGCCGTCACGTGGGCGGCGGTGGAAAGCTGGCCGAGCAGCTGCACGCCGGAGCCGGTGCCTAGGTCCAATGTGGTCTCCACCGGAGTAAGCGGCGTCGATTGCAAAAGCGAGAGGCTGGCCGCTCCCACGCCGAGCACGTGCTCGGAGCCCGGGACGTGGTCCACCAGGGAAGCATCCACGTCAGAGAAGACCAGGCGGTTGGTGCCGACGATGATGTGTGGGCGGATGTCATAGGCAATGTAGGCATTGCCGGACTCGTCGAGTTGTGCGACGCCTGCATCCATGAGCTTGGTGGCAAGGCGGGCGCCGAGGACGTCGGAAAGCTGCGTCGGAGCCACGGCCTCGTGCAGGATAAACAGGCGGATTAGTGCGTCCAAGGTGGTATCACCCGCAGCGCCCAGGGCCACGGCGGCCGGCTCGCCGCGGTGAAGCGCCTCGGTGTACTCGGGGCCTAAGTGCCCAGCGATGCCGTCGGCGGTGAAACCGTGGGAGCTCAAGAACTCGCCAAGCTCCGCGGCGACGGCGGCGACGGGGAGCTCGGGATTGAAGTCAGGTCCAAATTTAGTCATTGTCTTTTCTCCGTCTTTTCTCCAGCCTTATTTCTTTATCTGTTTATCTATGCCGATTATTGCGAGTCGTCGTCATGTTCGATGGTCTCGGCAGTCCGCTGCTCGATGCCCTCGCGCTTGGGCTGGGCTAGTTGTTCTGCCTGCATTTGCGCCATCTGGCGGGCAAGCGCCGGCTTATAGATGTTCTTTTCGCGCTTGTCCTTGCGCTGGCCCTGCGCGTTACCAATTACCACGGCGATCCACGGCAGCGGGAAGGTAACGGCGATAATTAAGGTGCCGGCGAGCCAGGCGTCGAAGAAGTACATGAGCGCGCCGCCTATGAGGAGGGAGGGCACGCGCAGAAACTGCAGGATGGAATAGATGACTTCGCGCCGATGCAACTGTTGGCCCGGGGAGAGCTGGGCGGTGGTGATGAGGTGGGCTTCGCGGCGTCGGAAAGGGCGCGCCCATCCGCGCCGCCCCGTTTGTGGGGTGCCGGAGGAATTTCGGCTTAACCTATCGCGCGAGTTCTTGGGGGACATGCGTACAAGGGTAGACGGGCGAGGTGCGAACTTCGACACCGATGCGGCATGATTGGTGGAGTGAGTACGACGACTAAGACGATTGAACGCCCCGACGTCCGCGAGGACACGTCCACTTCTGATGACACCCCGAAGTTCTTTCATTACGTAAAGAAAGACCAGATTTTGGACTCCGCAGTCAACGGTAAGTACGTCGTTGCGCTGTGTGGCGAGACCTTCCCCGTAACCAAGCAGGCAAAGCCCGGCTCCCCGGTATGCCCGGATTGTGAGCGCGTGTACAAGGGCCTGCGCCGCAAGTGAGCCGCCCGGTGAGTAATTCTGTGTCCCGCAACCCCAGAAGATTCGCCAACAACGGAAAGCTACGCGCCTGGCAGCAGGCCGCCCTCGATAAGTTCCTGGCCAAAAAGCCGCAGGACTTCATGGCCGTGGCAACGCCTGGCGCAGGTAAGACCACCTTCGCGCTGCGCATTGCCACGGAGCTGATGGAAGACCGCACGGTCGAGCGCGTCATCGTCGTGGTGCCTACTGAACACCTGAAGATTCAGTGGTCCCAGTCAGCCGCGCGCGTGGGCTTGGCGCTGGATCCGAACTTCTCGAATTCTTCTGCCGTGAACCCGGCGATGGACGGCATCGTGGTGACCTATGCCCAGGTGGGCATGCACCCGTTTAAGCACCGCGCGGTGGCTTCGGCGCGCCGTACGTTGGTGATCCTGGATGAGATTCACCACGCAGGTGACGCCAAGAGCTGGGGCGACGGCGTGCGCGAGGCTTATGACGACGTCGAGCACCGCTTGGCGCTAACAGGTACGCCTTTCCGCTCGGATGACTCGCAGATTCCTTTCGTGCGCTACGAGCAGGACGGCGAGGGCCACCTGGTCTCTCGCTCGGATCACGCCTATAACTATGGCGATGCGCTTCGCGACGGCGTCGTGCGCCCCGTTGTGTTCTTGTCTTACTCGGGCGAGGCGCGCTGGCGTGACTCCGCGGGTGAGGAATACGCCGCGCGTCTGGGCGATATCTTGAACCCTGAGCAGACAGCCCGTGCATGGAAGACGGCGCTGGACCCGAAGGGCGAGTGGATCCCGGCGGTGCTGCAGGCCGCACACACGCGCCTTATGCAGATGCGCCGCAACATGCCGGACGCCGGCGGCCTGGTGCTTGCTACCGATACGCAGACCGCGCGTGCCTACGCGAAGCTGCTGAAGCAGATTTCCTCGACCCCGGTCTCCGTGATCTTGTCCGATGACCCGGGCTCCTCGGACCGCATTGAGGAGTTTTCCAAGTCCACCGACGAGTGGATGGTGGCAGTGCGCATGGTGTCTGAAGGCGTCGACGTCCCGCGCCTAGCGGTGGGCGTTTACGCCACCTCGGCCTCGACTCCGCTGTTCTTCGCGCAGGCAATCGGCCGCTTCGTGCGATCGCGTATGCCCGGTGAGACCGCCTCGGTGTTCCTGCCTTCCGTGCCGGTGCTGCTGGGCCTGGCTGAGAACATGGAAAAGGAACGCAACCATGTCCTGGGTGAGGAAAAGAGCCCCGATAAAGAGGGCTGGGACGACGAGCTATTGGCGGAGGCCAATACTAAGAAGTCTGAGCCCGACATGCTCGAGCCCTCCTACGAGGCCCTCGGCGCTGAGGCGGAATTTTCCGGCTTGCTGTTTAACGGCTCGCAGTTCAACACCGGCGATATCACCGAAGACGTCGATGCGGACTTCCTGGGCATCCCCGGGCTTCTCGACGCCGACCAGGTCAAGGACCTGTTGCGCAAGAAGCAGTCGGAGGAACTCGACCGCCGCGAAGCAGAGGAGAAGGCGCGCCGGGCTGCTGAGGCCGCTGAGGAACAGCGCCGCAAGCTCTACGGCATGCAGTACGCCCCGAAGCGCCGTGAGGAACCAGCCAACAACCAAGAATCCACCGGCGTAGTAGATGAGATTGGCAACCTGCGCAAGGAACTCAACACCGTTGTCTCCATTACCGCGCAGCGCACCGGCCGCCCCCACGGCGCCATTCACACTGAGGTTCGCAAGGCCTGCGGCGGCCCACCCACCGCGCTTTGCGACGCCGAGCAACTGCGCCAGCGCATCGAGTACCTGCGCAAGTGGTAGGTGACGCGACGCGGTGCACTCCTAGCGTGGAGCGCACCCAGCGTGGGTAACTTGGTCAAAAGCAGTAGTCAAAAGTAATAGAACGATGAGCAATAACACGATTAAGGCTTGTGGGCTGTACTCAAGGAGGCCAAGCGTATGACCACCCCGAACGACCCTCACACCCCGGGCAATGAGAAGAATTCCGACAGTACCGAGGGCACGGCATACCCAGCCTATGCCGGTGGTGTTGTCGGTGAACCTCAAGCCGAAAAGAAGAGCGTGATCGCTGTTTGGGCTCTCGTTATCGGCATCATTGCGCTGGTGTCTTTGTTCCTAGTTGTTCCAC
This sequence comes from Corynebacterium sp. HMSC08C04, assembly GCF_001807495.1. Taxonomy (NCBI): domain Bacteria; kingdom Bacillati; phylum Actinomycetota; class Actinomycetes; order Mycobacteriales; family Corynebacteriaceae; genus Corynebacterium; species Corynebacterium sp. HMSC08C04. The sequence continues at coordinate 182,061 of NZ_KV789229.1, forward strand.
CGCTGCTGCTGGGGCCGATTGGCATCATCGTCTCCATCATCGCATTGCTAAAAGGCAAGAAGCGACCAAAAGAGCTGCGCCGCGCCTGGATGTCCATCGCCGGCTTGATTACCTCAATTATCGCTTTAATCTTGTCCGTTGCTTTCTCGATTTACTTGTCTACGCACATTGGTTGGACGATGACGCCTGACCCTGAAATGTGCACGACCATCGATGACCCAGCGCAAAAGCAAGCCTGCATGGAAGATTCTTTGAATGGCTCTACTCAAAACTAGGTTGCCAGTGATTTCACAGGTTTCGTAAGTAACGTGGCCGGAAGCGATTGCAAACGTATAAGTTATTAAACGCACATATTCGATAAAGAGCACGCAGTTAGGGCTGCCCCAAGGAGGCCAACCACATGACCACCCCGAACAACCCAGAGAATCCGAACAACCTGAACAACCCAGAGAACCCGGACAACGTAAAGAACCCATTTAGCAGCGACAGCACCAGCAAGCTGCCGTCCTACGGTGAGGCAACCTCCAAGGCCAACGAGGAGCGCGCTCACGACGCATACGCCACGGACGCTAACGCAACCGCCGCTGGCACCGGCTACCCGGCCTACGCTGGTGCTGACAGCCAGCCGGCAAAGAAGAACGCCGTTGCTATCTGGGCGATGGTCATCGGCATCATCGCGCTGCTGTCCCTGCTGCTGATTGTTCCGCCGCTCCTGCTTGGCCCAATCGGCATCATCGTCTCCATCATCGCGCTGGTCGTTGGCGGCAAGCGCCCGAAGGAGCTGCGCCGCACCTGGATGTCCATCGTCGGCCTGGTTACTTCCATCCTGGCCCTCGCTGGCTCCATCGCCGTCATGGCCCTCGGCGTCGCGTTCCTCGGTGAGACCGGCGCCGACAAGTGCTTGGAGATGCAGGACCCTGCTCAGCAGCAGGCCTGCATGGAGGATAGCCTAGGCACCGCAGCACAGCAGTAGGGGAAATACCCACACATCGCACTAAGCAACCCCCACGAGCCCCGACCACATATGTGGTTGGAAGGCACGTGGGGGTTCTTAATGTCTCGTGGAAGTCGCTCTGTCACTTGGCGTCGGTAAGTGCGTTTCCGAGCGGAACTAGGAGAGGGGATTAACCCTGTTTGATAATTATTGAACGGTGTTCAAGATGCTGGGCTACGATACCTGCATGGCAAAAACCTCGACTGTGCTGATGAGTATCAAGATGCGTGCAAGCCTTGAAGGTAGGCATATCTCGGGTGCAGAACGCATCGTAGAACCGCACCTTGTTCCTCGTGTGAGCTCAGAGCTTGCTACTCGTGCGTTGCGGCACGAAAAGGGCGTGCCGGATTCCATCAATATCGCTACGAGGGTGGTTGCAGCAAGCGACATTGCTCATGTCAGTGCCTTGAAGGTGAGTACACGGGACTGCGAGAACCCGGAGTCTGCACAAACAGCGATGATAGCCGTGCTCGCTAAGGGCAACCGAGTTTCCGAGAGCGCAGCCCGCCGAGGTATCGAGCTTCTGTACCGCACCCGCGATATGCGCGGTGCGAGCATCGTCTGTGCTGAAACCGGCGAGCGTCTAGACACTCATGGGCAACGTGGCGTTCGGGTGGGAACATTTGATTGGGCTGATTCCTTTTGCGCCGAGTCGAAGAACCATCGGGCTGATGCCGTTGCTTTAGCATCCAAGGCTCTTGCTGCGCCGGGCATTGTCGCGGAAGTCTGTATTTCCGATGACCCGAGCTACACCACGGGTTATGTTGCGGTCGAAGGTTCCTATACGGCTTTGCACAACGTCAAGGCTGAAGGCGGGAAACAAGGCGGACGTGTCTTGTTCTATTCAGGCGCACTTAGTGCACTTCCGGCGACAGAGCAGTGGCTGCGTGAAAAGCCTGTCCTCGTGGAAGGTTCTTGGCAATGAGCCTGGAAGACTGGGCATGCAGTTCTAATGCTTCGTGGCGTGAGCGTGGTCTGGAAAGAGTCGAAAGGGTCATTAGCGGTAGTCAAAGTCCGCGCACCGTGGTCGATGGGCGTGAAACGCTGCTTGCGGGATCGTCTGATTACCTGGGGCTCGGGGCGAATCGCGCGCTTGCCGACGCAGCCCACGAAGCAACGCTGCGCGCCGGGGTGGGGTCGGGAGGATCGCGACTGACTACGGGTACGAGTGATTATCATGTCGCGCTCGAGCGTGATCTGGCTGGTTTTGTCGGTGCGCCGGCAGCGCTCGTGTTCGGTTCGGGTTACCACGCCAACATGGGAGTAATCCCTGCGCTTGCTGCAGCTGCGCGAGATTGTGGCGAGAGACTTTCTATTTTCTCTGACGCTGATAATCATGCGAGCATCATCGACGGCATCCGGCTGGCCAAGTCGAGCTACCAAGGGATCCGGTCATCTGTTTATCCGCACCTCGACGTGAAAACCTTAGAAGAGCAGCTTGCTGCCGATGCATCAGAGCGCCGATTGATTGTCAGTGACGGCGTATTTTCCATGTCCGGCGAGCTTGCGAATCTCCATGCGCTTCAGGAACTTGCTCAGGATTACAACGCCTGGTTGATGATCGATGACGCGCACGGGATCGGCACACTTGGCAGAAATGGACGCGGCGTTTGTGAGCATTTCGATTTACCTTTGCCGGATATCTATATCGGTACCGCTAGCAAAGCCCTAGGTGTGGCGGGCGCTTTCGTCGTGGGCAGTGAGCCACTTATCGAGCTATGCCGCCAACGCTGCCGCAGCTATATCTTCTCAACGTCCATGCCACCATCGCAGGCGGCTGCTATTAGTGCGGCGTTAGCTCTTGTTCCTTCGCATGTGCCACGGCTTGCCCGCGTCGTGCACAACCTTCGGCAGCGTCTGCGGGCGAACGGATGGAAAGTGGCGGACTCGCCCGCACCTATTATCGTCTTGCCAGTAGGCGCTGAGGACGCAGCTATGGAGTGTGCGGCACAGGCGGCTGAAAGGGGAGTAATTGTTTCTCCGATCCGCTATCCGTCGGTACCGCTCGGACAGGCATTGCTAAGACTTACAGCTCATGCCGACTACTCCGAGGATGATATTGCGCTCATTGTCGATGCAGTAGGCCCCGCGCCTCAATAGTGTGACCGCGGCGCTCACCACAAAGTAACCATCACAATGAGAGTTAGTTCCATTAGTGCTGCCTGCCAGATTATGTGATGGCCGAAGGCACTAAACCCTGTAGCGGTAAAGATGTTGAGAAACTCTTTGGTTAGCAGCGCTACGACTATTGCGGCAAAAGCGATGGCGCAGGCGGCGTGGAAGAGGATGGAGAACTGCGTGAAACCTGGCGTCTTGCGCTCACGCACCATGGATTTCACGAGCGGGACGGTGCCCGAAAAGTACAACGCTAGGAACGCAAAGCTGAGCCAGGCCCTGTTATCGATGCTGCTGAAGCTGGTTGCATAAGTCGCCATCGCGATTACGGGAACGAGGAGCGCTGAGGCGACCGTCATGCGCCGCATTATTGACGCGTGCCCGCACACCGGCGTGGGCCATCTCGTCTTCCTGTCCATCACTAACCTCGACAAGCCCGAGAATACGAAGTTCCCGTACTACGCGGCGAAGGCGGCGCAGGATAAGCTCGTGCGTGAGACCGCTCTTCCCACCTCGGTCGTCAACTCCGCGCAGCGGATGGAGTTCGTCCTCAACCCCGCCTCCCCGAGCGAGGAAGACGACACCGTCAAGGTCGAAGATTGGCTTATCAAACTCATCGCGCTTGCCGATGCCGCCCGCACTGTCGCCCACTCCGCCGTCGGCGCCCGAGGTGAAGGGCGCCGTGATTAATCGGAAGATTCGATGTTCCCAACGAACGTGGTGTCTTATGCTTTAGTGGTTCTCGTCCACGGCAGCATCAATGTCTTCAAGTCGCGCAAGCCACATTGACATGTGTCCGTTTGCAATGGCGTGGAACATTGCGTTGGGGAAATACACCGGCGGCTTGTCGTAGGTTAGACAGATAGCCGCAATAATCTCCGCGGCGCTGGCAGCTGCAATTCCCTCAGCTGTCTCAAGCTCTGAAAGCGGTTTCGTTCCCAGTACAGTGGCAGGTTCATCTGGACGGAACTTCTCCAACGCTTCAGCAAATTGATTCTCGAATTGCTGCGTGTCTTCTGGAGTGATGTTCTGGGAACCAAAATCGTCCGCCATGCTCTTGAACACGGTGAGTGCAGAGTATTTCGATTCGGCTTCTTCCTCGTTGCGTTGTGATTCGCCTGCTGTCTTCCTCAGCGTGAGGATGACCTCGTTGGTATCTAGTTGAAGATGATCGAAGAGTCTACGGAGGAAGGAAATTTTCTGATCGGTCGATGTAGACAGGACGACGCCCAGACCTGCATCAACTTCACGCACTCGGCTCGAGTACGCGTAGCCGGACTTAGTAAGCACGAGAGTTCCTGATGCTTGTTCGACGAAGTTTATCAGTTCCGTGCGGTAGCGTTCGGCCATCAACTTAAGCAGCATGTGGACGAACTCGGCCCAGGTTTTGACAGGGATCTTGATGCCTTCCCATTCGAAGGCGCTGATCGAGCGCCCAGTGAAGTTCGCATCGTCGCCCATCGGCTCAGTAGGGAGCACTTCGCGCTTGGGGATAAAGTCGGAATTGGGGAGGTACCAGTAGTTGAGAGCGCGGCGCAAAAGTGCGTCGGTACGCTGCTCCATAGCTGCCCGGTCCCATTTGTCCTTCGTCTTTACATCGTCATTGAGGCGATAACCGGTTTCTCGGAAGCCTTTCTCACGGTCACGCTTGGTAATGAAATTGGAGTTGGAGTACGCGGAGTTGTAACCAGTGACAGTGAGGTTTCCAATGCGGTTTACCCACGTTTGATGGATCTCCTGAAAGTCCTCTCCGAGTTCTTCTTTCCACTGCGCATTGAGCGTCTGCGGCATAATGTGCTCGACACTGATATTGCCGTTCTCGAGCGCGGTTGCGATGTCCTTCGTATCGTTGGAATCCCCGTTTTCGAGAACATCGAAAAGATAAGCGCGCACATTTTTGTGAATGTTGTACATATTGCGGGTGCGGAACTCAGCGCTAAATTCTTCGTCGCTGGGAATGCGTCCGGACGATCCGTCGCGGCGTCGGAGCAGATAGGTGAGCACGTCGTACGCCGTATCTTTCTCTCCACGAATCTTCCGCATGTCGTTGTACATGGTCTCGTAGACCTTGTTGAGCGAGTTCGTCGGAACAGAAGCGACCGTACGGCGGAAGATATGGATCTCCAGTAGTCGAATGATGCGCGAAAATTCGTTTCTTGAAAGCTTGCCAAGCTTGACGTCGCGATACAACGGCAAGAGAAGCGGAAGCAGAACATCGCCGCGGATGAAATTAAATCGTTCGAGCTGTGCGTCCAGCGCGGCATTCTTCGTGTCGGATCCACAGATCTCGCGCATGAACTGGGAATACTCGTACATGTCGGCGAGTACCGTCTGGACATCGGAACTTTGCTTTTTGAAGTATGCCTTGAACTCGTCATAGACCTCGTTGCGCTTGGGAGTCCGCGACAATTTGATTGTTAGGTACCAGCGGATGAACCAGTCCGTGAGGTACCAAATATTCTTCTCCATCGGATTCCAGTAGTTCTCGTACAGCGTCGTCTGTAACTGGTGCTCGCAGCCCATGAGTATGAGATTGCGAATCTTGTCGCCTTCGCTCAACGCAAGGCCTGTCGAGTTGAGAGATTCGAAGATGCGTTGTGGATCATCGTGCGACTCTAGATCGAGAATCATGAGGTCAAGTCGCTCGATGGCGTTCCACAGTTGATCGCCGGTGAGCTTGGTCTTGTTCATTCGCTCGAGGAAGTACCGGTAATTTGCCGTGAGGTTGCTGTCCTCGATGAACATCGACTCATCGCCGAACAAACGCTTGTAAGCGGTCGCGTCGTTCTTTACAGGTTTGAGCTTGAATTTTGGTTCGTTGGTCGAGCTGTTTTTCATGAGATAGCTAGTACGCAACCGCCGTGCGAGTTCGGGGTCTTTGGAGGTTACGACACCGGTATCCAACAGGTGAGTGAGCGCGAGGATATAGAGACTCAGCGTGGTGAGGCGCTGTTGGCCATCAATAACGACCCACTTGAACGATGTCTCGGGGTTGCCAACGATCGAGCCGAAGAAGTGACGTTCTCTGTTCTCCGTAATCAGAGTTTCCAGGTCGTCGAATAGTCGCTCACATTGCTTCTTTGACCAGTCGTAATTGCGTTGATAAACAGGGATAATGAGTTCTTTCTCGACGCTGTCGAAAATGGTATATGCCTGTTTGACTTCGCCCTTCATGCGGCTGCGGCTCCCCTCGCTAATGGTGCACGTGAATCAATCCTTTCAACGATATAGGGCGCAACGCCTGCCTGCAGCCGAAAGGCTGATTAGGAACTGAAGAGAGAACTCTGCATAAAAATTAACGAAAGGTGTGCGCGTGAAAGACTCCAAAGGGGTCGAAAATTATGGTGATCTGTTTTCTGGGGCTTGCTTAGTTTCGCGAACCGCGTAGCGACTGAACTGCCTTCTTGCGTACTGCATCCGTTGGAGGCCGGACTTCATTGGGCTGTAAGAATCGTGGCCCTATGCTGTGTGCTCTCCAACCATCAAGGCCGAGAGCGTCGTTCCCTTTGTTATCGAGAAGGTCTGGGCAACGCTCAAGTGTGAGGAAAACGGCGTTTTCGATCGGTGCAGTCGGCCGCAGCGCGACGTAGGAATCTCCAAGATCAGGCACCAGTTTGATGGCAACAATCTCGGGCGAGATGATAATCGGGTGAGTACCGAATGCGCGGTTCGTTAACAATGACTGAGCTGATTCGAAGTCATCAAGCCACGCAGTTGCGGTGCCGGGGACAACGGCTTGGGCGAGTAGTTCACGGTCAAATTTTTTGGACTTAATGCCCTCTATTACCTCGAATAGGAAATTAACGGCGTTGAAAATAGCCCGATTTCCCGCTGCTTCGATAGCCTCCCATCCGCTCTCACTATCACCTCTGAGAAGTTCGGATCCCCAAGCCTTCCTATTCTCTAGGAGAGTGGCTGCCATTTTGCCATCGGCGCTGGTAACCCAAAGTGCGCTGGCTGCGGCTTTGCGGACATCTTTGTCGCCGCTAACAAGGAGGTCTCCGTTACCGTCTTCGTAGAGAGCGAAAAGGAAGTTGTCATCGGGGTCATCGCAGATTCGCGGTAGTTTTTGCTCCTCGCGGTCCGGAACCTCTGTCCCGACAAGGACGATGGCATCGATAAGGGATAGGCCTTCTTCTACAGTGAAGTGCTTCCGAAATTTTGCTCTAGAAATAACGTCTTCAATCTCCTGGAGAAGGCGTTCGCAGTAGAGCAGCTCAAATTTTCCTGCAAAACATGCTTCAATCAGCGCGCGCACGGAGCCGCGAGGTGACAGCAAAGACGATATAAAGAGGTTAGTATCAACAACCAGACGCAACTTTCTGTGTGCTGCTATCTGTTGAAGCTCTTCGGTCACTTACCTGCTCCCAAGGCGGTACGGGTCCTCTTTTCCATTCGCATAGTGGCGATTTCTTCATGAGCAAACGCTTCCGCAGCACCGGGATCAAGGGGCTCAGATTGAGCATCGATTGTGCGGAGAAGCTGACGGTAGGCTGCTGTAGCAAGTTCGTTGTCGCTAAGTACTTCGACAGAGGCGGCAGACTCTTGAGCGCTTTCAAGAAGACGCTTACGTGCTGCGTCTTTGCGATTCATGGCTCTGTCCACCTTTCCTTATCGGCGAAAGTCTGAGGCAAAAGTTGGAACTTATATTACCTGACATTACGACATACAGCTAGCCTCGGCCTGTCACCTGCATGTGCGAGACATACTCTGTCTCGCCGAGCAGAATTGGTGGCCTTGAAATGATTCTTTCAGAGACTAAAAAGAGGAAGCGCCCGCGCTGTACTGAGGCGCAGGCTCGACCCCGGTTTAATCGATGGCATGTCCCCCAGAGCTACTTATTTTCGCCAACCTCTCTGATTCCTTCGACGATTCGTACAGTCTTCACCGCCACGCGCGTAACCTTCGCGATGAGGTCCACGATGTACCGCGGATTTCCCACCTCGTCAGCCCAGTCGTTGGGGTCGTTGACGATTCCCGATGCCTTGTCCTTCTTCACTTGGTACCGGTCAATAATCCACGCCAGCGCAGACCGCGAGCCGAGCATGTACTCGTCCGCTTCGGCCGGGATGTCGCGCACGGTCACGGACTTGTTGTAGACCAACGTCGTTACATCGTTGACGTTCTTACCCGTCTCCGAGTCCTTCCTCTTCGCCCACTTCATCTTCTGCACGCGCCACGTCTCGCGGTCGGACTCGTCTGCCGATGCCTTCACCTCCACCGTGACCGGCCACGGCTCCACGTCCTCGTAGTTCACATGCAGATCCATGAGCTCCCGGCCGGCGTCAGCCAGCTGGTCGAACCGCGCCCGCGACGTCGGCGTTTCGATATGTGGCAGCATCTTCTTCAGATCCGCGGCGTACTTCTCTCGGTACTCGGGGTCATGCAGCTGCCCGTACACGAAGTAGAAGATGTCGTCTTTCGTCACATCCGAGCCCAGCGCCTGGCGGTAAATCCTAAGAATCTCGTCCGTGATGTTGTCCACGCGCTGGTACCCGTCGAGGATTTCTCCTTCCGTACCAGGCTCCGAGCCTTCCGATGCCCCCATCCCAAAGTCCAGCTCACCTTCCGGCGCCTTGATGTGCTCCCAGGTCCAGCGGGGGAAGAATTGGCCGCCTGAGCCAGCTCCAGTCACGTGAAGATTGGGCAGCAAATTTGTGGCGATTACTCCAAACGGTACTGCTGATCCTGCCCCTACTTGGTAGAAACCCAAATTGTCATGGGCTGGCGTGGGGAACAGCTGCGGCAGCTGGTAGGTGCAGTTGTTCAATTGCTGAGTTGGATCAAAATATGAATGCTGCTTGAAAAAGGGGCGATAGAGGCTTGTCCGGAAGCCTGCTTGGTCGATTGTAATGTTCTTGCCGCGGACTACGTTTCGAATGTTTACTCGGTCCCACGAAAATTTCTCCGAGTTAAAACAGATCTCTTTACGGGCCTCATCTTCGGACTGCCCTTTAGCGACTAGTTTTCCGAGTCGTTCAGCTTCAGAATTATAAAAAGCTGCTGAACTCGTGACCTGAGACCTCAGTTTTGCTTGTTGGCTGGAGTAACACCATGGATCTCGACTTGTTTTCAAGCCTGCGGAAAACAGTCTGAAAATCTTTAGCCCGGTTTTGTTTTTCTTGTCGCCCAGAGCAGGCCAAGTTTCAAATTCGTCATTTCTCTGATCGAGCCAGTCGCCGTAAATATTGGGCTCAATAATTTGCCAATCGACATTATCGAGCGTGGAGTGATCAACAATCGCAAGTTTTTCGTCTGCACTGAGGTAGTCGCCAATATCGCGGTAGTGGATACAGACATCGTCGGGGATTTCGCGCTTGACGGCGATGATGATCGCAATAGTTGTGCGTCCGCCGTCACGGAAGACATTGCCTGCTTCTTGTCGTCGAACGTCGCCTGCAGTACGCGCATTACCGCGAAGGTTATACACGTAAATGTCGCTGAGTTCATCGTCAAGAGACAACCGAACTCCGTCAGCGGTGTTGCCGTCTATCCAGCCGCCGTTTGAAACAAATGCCATCACACCGTGTGTACCGAGTCGGTCAATCGACCAGCGGAATGCGCGGAGGTATGAATCATAGAGGGAGTTCTTTAGCTGAGCGCTGGAATTTGCAGCAAAGGTTTCCTCGATACGTTTGTCGAGCGTCGGGTACTTGAGGTTTTGGTTGTTATCGTTCGCACTCGTCTGGCCCACGGAGTAGGGCGGGTTACCGACGATGATATTGATAGGAGCATCGATTTGCCGTTGGATGGCGGCGTTGTTTTCCTTGAAGACCTTGAGGTCGAGGATGTCGCCTTCCTCATGGATTTGGAAGGTATCGGCAAGAGCGATGCCGTCGAAGGGGACGTACTCGGGCTCGGGTTCGCCATTGCGTTGGGCGCGTTCGGCCTGGAGTGCGTTGTAGGTGGTCTCGATGTTGACCGCGGCGACGTAGTAGGCGAGCAACATAATCTCAGTGGCGTGGAGCTCGGTCGCGTACTTGCGGGCGAGGTCGTCGGGTTCGATGAGACCAGACTGGAGGAGGCGAACCATGAACGTGCCGGTGCCGGTGAAGGGGTCGAGAATGTGGACGCCTTCGTCGGTAAGGCCCTTGCCGAAGTGCCAGCGGGAGATTTGATCGGCGGAGCGAAGGATGAAGTCGACGATCTCAACTGGGGTGTAAACGATGCCGAGGGCCTCGGACTGTTTCTTGAAGGCTTTGCGGAAGAATCGTTCGTATAGGTCCTTGATCACTTGCTGCTTGCCGGAAGCGGAGGAGACCTCGGAGGCGCGGATGCGGACCGACTCGTAGAACTTCGTCAGAGACTCGGTCTCCGACTCGAGCTTGGCGTCCGAGAGCGCGTCGACCATGCGCTGCATGACGCGGGCGACCGGGTTGTGCGCGGCAAAGTCGTGCTCGGTGAACAGTGCATTGAACACCGGGGCGGTGATCAGGTGCTGCGAGAGCATGCTGATCGCTTCGTCCTCGGTAATCGAGTCGTTGAGGTTCCCGCGCAGGCCCTCGATGAAGACCTCGAATTCCTTGCGGATCGTGTCATCCGCGGCATTGATGAGTGCCTTGATGCGAGCGATTTGTGCTTCGGCGATCGTGGCGACATCGTCAGCCCAGTCTTCCCAATAAGTACGTGTGCCGACCTTGTCGACCAGCTTGACGTACATGGCTTCCTGCCAGGCCTCGAGGGAGAACAGAGTCATCTGCTCCGCGGTGAGTTCCTGCTCGCTGGAAGCTTCGGACTGGCCGGTTGGGGAGGTATCGGAAGCATTGAGCCTATTCTTGGCCGTGGCCGGATCGTCGTCGGCAGGCTTGTCGTTTGGCTTCGAGTTTGGTACGGGCTGAACATCGATGGGCAGCTTAACTTTCTCGTTGAGCGCAATCGAGTTGACCTTCGCGTTGAAGCGGTCATCGTGGGCGCGCAAAGCGTTGAGAATCTGCCAGACGACGCGGAAGCGCGTGTTGTCGTTGAGCGCCTGGGACGGGGAGACTCCCGGTGGAATGGCGACGGGAAGGATGATATAGCCGTAGTCCTTGCCCTCGGCTTTGCGCATGACGCGGCCGACGGACTGGACGACGTCGACCATGGAATTGCGCGGGTGGAAAAAGATGACGCTATCGAGGGCGGGGACGTCCACGCCTTCGGAGAGACAGCGGGCGTTGGTAAGGATGCGGGTTTCGTCTTCGGGGATGGAGGACTCAAGCCACGAGATCTTATTGCCGCGCTCGAGGGCGTTCATGGTGCCATCGACGTGCTCGACGGCGACCTGAAGATCGATGTTGAGCAGGCTGACGTCGTTGGTGGCGGCGTGGTCCTTGAGCTGCTCCTGGTACTGGCGGATGAGCGTGGGGAAGGTCTCTTGGATGGTCTTCGAGGCCTTGATGTCCTTGGCGAAGGCAACGGTGCGGCGCATGGGTTGGGCGTTCGCTTCAAAGCCGGACTTGGTGTCTTGCTCGGCACCCGAACGCTTCGCGAGTCCGTTCCACGCGCCGATCATGGCAGAGGCAGTGGTGAGGTTGATTTCGTTGGTGGGGTTGGTAGCGAGGACGTCGGCGGCGATGTCTTCCTCGACGGTCATGACGAGAACCTTGTAGTCGGTGAGTAGACCCTTGTCCACGGCCTCGCCGAAGCCGAGGCGGTAGAACTCGGGGCCGTAGATGGCCTCGTCATCCATGGAGGCAAGCTCCGCGGAATGCTCAGCGGCCTTGCCCTTTATGTTGTCATCGAACAGGCGGGGAGTCGCGGTCATGTAGAGACGCTTGCTAGCCTTGATGTATTTTTCGTCGTGAATCTTCACGAAGTTGGAGGCATCCTCCCCGGCGAGGGTGACGCCGGTGGTGCGGTGAGCTTCATCGCAGATGACGAGATCGAAGTCGTCCATGCCGAGTTCCTGGGCCTCGTGAATGGCCTCAATGGACTGGTACGTGGAGAAGATGACGTTGATACCGGCACGACGCTTGCCCTGCGCGGTGCGCTCGGCAATGTTCTTGCCGTTGGTAGAGACCGGAACCTCCAAGTCATAGGAGGCAATGTCTTCAGCCTTCTTGGAGACCTTCGTATCCGAACAGACTGCGTAGGACTTCAGCGGCAGGTGCTCCTGGTTCTGTGCGGTCCATTCTTTTAACGTCTGCGAGAGCAAGGAGATGGAGGGAACGAGGAAGAGGACGCGGGCCTTGTTGCCGTTGAGCTCCGCGAAGCGCTCCGCCAGACGCAGGGCGGTAAACGTCTTTCCCGTACCGCACGCCATGATGAGCTTTCCACGGTCGTGTGTTTCAAAGCCTGCGATAGCCTTCGAGATCGCTTCTTGCTGGTGCGGGCGCGGGGAGAAAACCTCGCGCCGGGTGAGGTTAATTTCGATCTCAGAACCCGGGAAGGTCACATCCCAGTCGATAGGGGATTCTGCAATCGCTGCCGTGCCGATACGGTTGGTTGGGATGAGCTGGTGCTCCAGCATCTCCTCAGCATTCTTTGACCATCGCTCCGACGTGGAGATGATGATCCGCTGTGCGAAGGATTCTGTGCCCTTGTCTGTAGTAAACGAGTGTCCGGATGCCTCAAAGAAGGAATCAAGGTGACGCTTCTGGATATAGGTATCCGGCTTGTAGAACTTGCACTGGATGGCAACCCACGCGTCGTCATCGGCGCGCCGGGCAACGAGGTCGATGCCGGTGTCTTGCTTACCGCCGTTGAACTCCCAATCGCTCCAACGGCTGACTTCCGAGAACTGCTCCTGGAGGACGGGATCGGTTCGGAAGTAGTTGACCATTAACTTTTCGAACTTAATGCCGTACGAGCCTTGAGGCTGATTTTCACGGAGCTGGGCTAGGACTTCACCGAAAGCAGACATGGTGTCCATTATGGACTACACATGAGTTCTCCACTTCCAAATGGTGGCGATGTTGTGCAGCCGGGGTGGATGACTTGAGCCATTAGTAGAGCCCTGCATTCCTCATCATGCTCTGTCGTGTTTGAGAGATGAGGTAGCCGCTCAAGGGGCGGCCGGAGTGGATGGCGGCATCGTAAAGATAGTTGTGGAGGGTATCGGCACGCGAGCGGGGGCTGGTGCGTAAATCGAAGTCACGTTGGATCTGGGCGACTACGAATGGCACGGCGTTGATCTCGGAGACCGCGATTAGAAGTGCGGCGACGCTGCGCTCCACTGTGGCGTTGGTCGAGCTAAATTGCTTCGGCTTGTCGTGGGCTAGGGCGCTCAGGAGCCGGCGAGTGGATGTTAGCAGTTCCGGATCGATCTCTGGGTGATCGTTAAACCACTCGGTGATAAGTGCGTCCCATTGCTTTACACCAGCGATAACGTCTGGGGCTAGGGCGCTGAGTTTGGTGTCCTCGGAGGGGAGAGGGGAATCGTCGAGCTGTGCGTCGAAGCGGGAGGTCTCGGGGTCGGGCATGCCAGGGCCGAGGCCGATGGCATCTGAGCCGTAGCCATAGGAACCGAAGTCGGATTGTGCTTGGAGTTCCCTGCGGAAGCGCTTTCCTTCTTCCTTTAGTGCTGAGTCGAGCTGCCTTTGGATGTGGGCGGGGCGTCCTGCGACTTCGCCGGTCCAGGTGACGAACTTGGTGAGGACGCGTGGGAAGCACCGGAGGAACGAGTCACGGGCTATGACTTTGCGGGCTACGAGGGTCAGAGCTATTTCCACACGTAGTGGGGACCAGTGGTAGAGGTCGGCCATGGTGTAATTGGCTGTGATGCTGAGTAGCGTCTCGGTAGCATCGGCCTCCTCCTTCTTAAGCGGAACGGCATCCAGGAAGGCGGCCAATGTTTCTTCAGTTTCGGAATTATCGCCTTCTTCAAGACGAATACGGCGGCCGATGATACCGGGACTGGAGACAGTAGCAGGGACATTATCTAGTAGCGAGAGCACCCAGCGCAGCAGCGGACGGGTGGTAGGCCAGCTTTCACCAGGGCCGTCGTCGACTGTGATCTCATCTAGCCAGATGGCGTTGCTGAGGAAATCGGCCAGGCCCTCCTGGCTCGTAGGGCCGAAGCTCTCCATGGACTCATCCTTGGACATGATCTCCATAACCTGCTGTGCATTGGCCTCGGTGAGGAAACAGTCATAAATCGAGCCATTGCCGCCTGCTAGGTCAATGGAGACATTCACCGTCAGGGGCGCAGAGTGCGGGACGGATAGCTCGAGAGTGTAGTAATGGACATCCCCGTAGTACTGCGTAGCCTCGATGACGTTGACTACGCTGGCTTGCTCAAGGTGAGCAAGCCAGGTCGGTTCCTGCGGTAAGTCATCGCGCCGGGCGAGCTCAGCGTGATGGAGCTTTACGCGCTCTTTATCTTCATCCAGCAGGGCGGCGGCCCAGAGTACCGCGGTCGTCTCTGGGGCGGGGTTATCCCACATGGCTTCAAAGAACTCGGCAGGCTTTTGCGAGAAATCGTCATCCAGGGACAGGATCGCAGAGACCCACTGAAGCAGATCGATGGGGCTTGAACTGTCCAGGAAGGCCGCAAGGGCGGGCGTGAAGGCATTCATGACACCAGAGTCTATCCATGCATCCGCGGCAGCGGGGCTGTGTACTCTCGAGTGTTATGTCGAAATTCGACGTAGTGAGCTGGGAATATTTTTTGATTTGTAGACGGGTATTTTCGGCGTCTCCATTTTCTTAAGTTTGCGTTCATCTATGCGGATCCGCGTGTAGGCTCGGCACTGTTATAACCAGTGAAATTGGGTTAATTCGACATCCCAAGGAGATACGTGATGAAAAAGCTCATCAACTCACCGGAGAACGTAGTGGCGGAGTCTGTGGAGGGCTTCGCGCTGGCACACGGCGACATCGTCAAGCGCTTTACTGAGCCGCTGTTTGTGGCGCGTGCGCAGAAGAAGGAACAGGGCAAGGTTGCGATTGTCTCTGGTGGTGGCTCGGGACATGAGCCGCTCCACGCAGGCTTCGTGGGCCACGGCATGTTGGATGCCGCGGTGCCAGGCGCGATGTTTACGTCGCCGACGCCGGATGCGATCCAGGCGGCGACCGACGAGGTCCATGCGGGTGCGGGTGTGCTTTACATCGTGAAGAACTACACCGGCGATGTCCTCAATTTCGATACCGCGGCTGAGTTGGCGGAGTTCGATGACATTGAGGTCAGCCAGGTGATCGTGGATGATGACGTGGCGGTGGAGGATTCCACCTACACTGCAGGCCGTCGCGGTGTGGCGGGCACGCTGCTCGTGGAGAAGCTGGCAGGTGCAGCCGCTGAGCGCGGTGATGATCTAGCTGCTGTCACGGCAGTGGCGAAGAAGGTCGTGGAGAACACCGCGACCATGGGCGCAGCACTGAGCGCTTGCACCGTGCCGCACGTGGGCAAGCCTTCCTTTGACCTCGCAGATGATGAGGTGGAGCTCGGCGTCGGTATCCACGGCGAGCCGGGCCGCAAGGAGATCCCGTTGGTCTCCGCGGACGATGTCACTGATCATCTCATGGAGCCGATTCTTGCCGACCTGAAGTTGGCAGAAGGCGAGCGAACCATCGTCGTCGTCAATGGCATGGGTGCCACCCCGGCATCGGAGCTCTACGTGGTCTACCGCCGAGTAGCTCAGCGCCTAGAAGAAGCGGGCGTGACCATTGAACGCTCCCTCGTAGGTAACTTCGTCACCAGCCTCGACATGGCGGGCTGCTCTGTCACGGTCATGCGCGCCGACGATGAAGACATCGAGCTGTTCGACGCACCATGCCATACCGCCGCACTACGCCAAGGAGAATAAAGTGACTTCTGTTGAAACTTTGAACACCGAATGGGCCCTGGCTTGGATGAAAGGTTGTGCCGAACAAGCCCACGAGCACCGGGAGGAGCTTATTGAGCTCGACCGCGTCATCGGCGATAGTGACCATGGTGAAAACGTGGACCGTGGTTTCCGTGCGGTCGTGGAAAAGCTCGAAGCAGATGCCTCGGAAAGCATCGTGGATGTGCTGAAGCTGACGGCCAAGACCTTGATGTCCACCGTCGGCGGCGCATCTGGTCCGCTTTTGGGAACTACATTCCTGCGCGCTGCTAAGTCAGTCGGCGGTGAAGCGCTTGATGGCGCTGGCGCGGCCGCGCTCATTGAGGCGGCACTCGAGGGCATCACCACCCGTGGTAAGGCCGCCGAAGGGGAGAAGACCATGGTTGATGCGTGGGCGCCGGCGGCGCGTGCTGCCCGCGAGCAGGCTGATGCCGGGGCGGGAGTTGCCGACGTTCTGCGCGCGGCAGCCGATGCCGCAGCCGAAGGCGCCGAGGCAACCATTCCACTCGTTGCCACCAAGGGCCGTGCTTCCTACTTGGGTGAGCGCTCTGTTGGCCATAAGGATCCAGGTGCTGCTTCGACCGCGCTGTTTATTGCTGCAGCTGCTGACGCTGCTTCTGCTGTAAAGGAGGGTTAGGGCATGGCAGAACCGAAAGTGGGCTTGGTCCTAGTTTCGCACTCAGCCAAGCTGGCCGAAGGCCTTGCTGAGCTGGCTGGGCAGATGGCCGCTGACGTGCGTATCGCAGCCGCGGGTGGTCTGGAGTCCGGTGAAATCGGAACCTCGTATGACCTCATCGAGTCGGCTATTAATGACCTGCTCGGGGAAGGCCTCGCAGTTGTTGTTCTCACCGACTTGGGCTCGGCAACAATGACCGTTGAGTCGGTGCTGGAGTTCCTTGACGATGAGCCGGTGAAGTTCGTGGACGCACCGCTCGTGGAGGCTGCTATCGCTGCGGCTACTGCGGCGCAGCAAGGTGATGACCTTGACGAAGTTGCTGTTGCTGCCGAGCGCGCCATCGAGGTGTTCGTGCCAAAGAAAGTGGCGGAACGCAAGGCAGACGTCGCAGACGGCGATGCATACTCACGGTCGGCAACCGTGGCTGATGCTGCTGGTCTCCATGCACGCCCTGCAGCGAAGGTGGCTGAGATGGCCGCGGAGGCAAGTGGCGACATTGTCATTGCATTCGATGACGACCGAGCTGATGCCGATTCCGCCATGATGCTGATGTCCTTGGGCGCCGCGCAGGGCGACACCGTGACGATCATCGGTGATTCAGCGGATAAGCCGATTGTCGACAAAATCGCTGATGCTATTGCGGATGGTCTCGATAACTAGGTTGACAGCACCTGGTAGATGACCTTGGCTACGCGGTCGGGCACCATGTTGCGGGCTACGCGGGCTGCTTTGTCTTGGGCGCCGACGCCCCAGTGGAGGCGGCCTTTGTCCCAGCGGTTCTTGGGGTTGGCGGCGCGCCAGATGGCTTGCGCGACGTCGTCTGGCGTGAGGTTTACGCCGAGGCGTGTGACCGTCTTGGACTTGACGTCGGAGATGGGCGTCTTTGCCCACAGCGGATTGATGTCGAGCACGCGGATCTTGTCGCGGCGCCACTCGAGGTCGAGGGTTTCAGTCATGGACTGGACGTAGGCCTTGGTGGCGGCGTAGACGCCGACGTCGGGGATGCCGTAGCAGCCGGCGATGGAGGCGATGTTGATCAGCTGCGAGCCGGGAGTCTTCTTCAGATAGGGGTAAGCAGCGCGTGCGCCGAGGGTGACGCCTAGTGCGTTGACGTCGATGACGGCGCGGATACGCGCGGGTTCGCTTTCCGCGATGGTGGCGGAGTCGATGATGCCGGCGTTGTTGTCGAGGATGTCGAGCCTGCCGCCGGTGAGTTTGGTGAACTCGGATAGGGCAGCGTCCCAGGACTCCGGTTTGGTTACGTCAAGCTCGTAGAAGGTGATGCCGTCACCGAGGATGGAATCGTCGGCTGGTGGACGGAGATCGCCCAGTCCGACGATGTAGCCTTCATTGCGGAAAATACGGGCTACGGCGAGACCGAAGCCGCCGCAGCCGCCGGAGATAAAAATCGACTTCATTCCGCAATGCTAACTGTTTCCTAAGTCATAGGAAAGAGTTTTATAGGCCGATGTCTTTGTTTTCTTTTGTGGCTTTGGCTCGCTAGAAGGCGAATACGCGCATCATGATTGTGATGGCCACCAGCATGATGATGGCGGTGGGGTTTCCGTCGAAGTTCTCAACGAGAACTGGCCAGCCGATGGCAGCGGTCATGATGGGGAACGCGGCGAAGGCGTTGCCCATGACCACGGTGAACAGCGCGTTGCTCGAGCAGTACGCGATGACGCTCCAGAGCAGGGCTTCCTGCACAATCGGCTTCGGGGCTTGTAGGGGCTAGGCCGCTGCGGCCTCCCGGGCTGTGGGGATGTCTCTGTAGAGCTCTCCGCT